>NZ_JASJEU010000020.1:0-173051 GCF_030077735.1 Gordonibacter faecis
CCTTTACTCAAAAGCTGAGTGCATTTCCCGATGCACGTACCCCGCAAGTGCGGGATATGCTCGGCATGGTAGCACGCGCAGGGAGTTTGTGAAGAGCGGCCCATCTCCCCCATCGCTGGCAGATTCCATACCCCCAACCCCCCATTCCCGCAGGTAGAACATATCCCCCACCCCACAACAAACCCCTTCCCCAATACCTCCCCACCTCCACACTTTCTCCACAACTAACAGCCCTATCTGCTTACCCACCACCCCCGTCTCCCACCTCAAACAAAGAAAGTCACTGAAAATGGCACAAATGTCTGTTTATGTACGGATTTTCGCCCGAATTCAGGACTTCACTGACATTGCGAAAAACTGACCTGGGGTTTCTCAGGAGGACTCCGGACAAATCCGTACCTAAACGGCGATCTCTGCCAATCCAGACTCCACCACGTGCAGAGGGGAATTTCACGGACCCCCGCCCTCGCCCTACACAGCGCTTTCTCTGCATTGTGTGACGCGCTTACGCGCTACTGATTACGCCAAGACATCCACATGTTCCTATGCTTTATGACGCGGGCATATGCAGATAAGGTTAACCTTATCTGTTCGGTTACCTTTGTAGGGATGCTCTCCAGAGCATCCGCTCCGCCGAAGGCGGAGAATACAATCGGTGTCCTTGTTTTCGCGCTTCGCGCGAACGGATGCTCTGGAGAGCATCCCTACGAGGGTTAACGTACCTGGTGGACGCCAATAAATGAAAGCTAGCTTGACCTGCGTTCTCCGCCTGCGGCGGAGAGGGCGCTTCGTGAAGCGCCCCTACTAAGGTTACCAAATAGGTTATATTTGTTTCGGTAGTATGCCCGCGTCATAATGATAGGGGATGTCTTGGCGTATTAGATAGCGCGTTAGCACGTCACCTTTTGCGGAAGCAAGCCTTCGTCGTGATCAGGAGGGTGAGCATAGGATGACAAGAGGGGTCGGCAGCGAAGCGCCCCGACCCCTCTCGGTATGGTAGCGAGTAGGACAAGAAAGAGCGTACCATCAACGTAAAGGCCTCGACCACACCTCTCGCAAAGCGGAGCGGCGCCGCCGGAGGCGGCGCACCTCTTCCCCAAAAAGATTTTTGACGCCAAGCAGACGGCTGGCGGAGGTGTCCACAAAGCGAGTTCCGCACGAGCCGAAAGCGCCAGTGGCGCTTTCGTGCGAGCTCAGGACTGCCGAGCGACTGGGCACCTCCACCAGCCGTCGTCCCCCAGGTTGAATCAGGTAGAAGCCAGCAACTTACCCTTCGCGTCCAATAAGCTTAGCAATCCTATCAGAGTACTCCACGTCCGAAATCCCCTCAGCCGCCAAGTCAATAATCGGCGCATCGTTCCAGAGGGCCTCAAGTCGATAATACTCACGAGTCTCCGGCTGAAACACATGTACCACGATGTCGCCATAATCAAGCAGCGACCAGGTTCCATCCTGCGTCCCTTCGCGATGCAGAGGCTTCACGTGCGCCTGCTCGCGCTCAGCGTCCTCAATCTCGTCGACGATAGCCTCAACCTGTCGGTTGTTCGCCGCTGTGGCAATGACGAAGTAGTCCGTCACGCCAATGAGATCGCGCACCTCCTGCACCATGATGTCGGTCGCCTTCTTTTCGTCGGCAGCACGCGCCGCAATGAGGGCGCGCTCGCGAGAGGTTACCTCGTCCTGCTTCTTGTTCAATTCGCTCACGCTTTTCCTTCCTTCTTGCATTTTGTCGCGGACACGCGCTCGCGCGCCCGGTCAACGTAAAAGTTCCAGACCTCGAGGGTTTGTGGATGAATGTTTTTGCAGCGCTCAACCAAGTTTAACAGCACATGCTGAAACGTTTTGAGGAACAGTTCCTCAAGCGGAACGCGCCCCACCAACTCGCGCAGCGCCTGAATGCCCGGGTAGTCGCGCCCGGGTTCCAGCGCGTCGGCCACATAGACTATCATGTCGAGGTCCGTCATGTTCGGCGCGCCCGCCGTGTGCCTGTCAATGGCTTGTACCACCTCGCGCGGCAGCGACGGAAACTCGCGCGCAAGCGCTGCGGCGGCCGTCGGCCCATGCAGAAGGCGGGGCATATCCTGGAACACGTACGGGTTTACCACCAGGCCCAATTCCTCAGCGCGCTGGCGTATGCCCTCGTCATCGTAGTTTTTATCCCAATCGTGCAAGAGCCCCGCCAAGCGCGCCATGCGCTCGTCAACGCCGTAGGTGCGCGCGAGTTCCTGCGCTGCATGCATCACGCCCAGCGCATGGGAAAAGCGCGCGGGCTTCAAGCGCCCCTCAAGTTCAGCCTTTCGGGCTTTGAAGAAGGTATCGGAAAGCGCATCGTGCGCGTCACAGGTACTCATAGCGTCTCCTTCCGTGCACTCGCGTCACCGGCGCCGCTATACAACCCGTGTTCAAGCACGTAGTCCAGCACCCGCTGCATGACCAGGTAGCGAATGGATTTACCCGCGGCCACGCGCTCGCGCAGATCGCTCGAGGACACGGCGAGCGCCGTCACTTCCAAATAGGACACGTCGAAGCTGCCCTCGTCTTCAATGGCGCGTCGCCGCTCGTCGGTGAGCGCGTAGCCCGGGCGCGTGACGGCAATAAGCCGCGCCAAGTCCGCAATGGCGGCACTTTCGCGCCACTTCACAATGTGAGCCACGGCGTCGGCGCCCGTGATGAAGAATAGCTCCACGTTGTCCGGGTAGTGCGCGCGCAGCTCGCGCAGCGTGTCCACCGTGTAGGTGTCGCCGCCGCGCTCTATCTCCATGGCGCTTACGCAAAACGAGGGGTTGCTTGCTACGGCCAAGCGACACATGGCCAAGCGGTCGGCCGCTGGCGTGACTGCGCGATCCTTCTTGAACACCGGGTTGCCGGCCGGCACGAACACGACCGCATCCAGGTCATACGCCTCGCGCGCCTGCTCGGCCGTGGCCAAGTGCCCAATGTGGATGGGGTCAAACGTGCCGCCCATGATGCCCAGGCGGGCGGGCTTTCCGTCGCGCCCCAGGTCATCGAAGCGCTCGCAGATCTTCGCCACTACGGACGCACCTGCCCCGAGCCGCGCAGCACGTACTTGTACGACGTGAGCGCCGCCAGCGCAAACGGCCCGCGCGCGTGCAGCTTCTGCGTGGAAATACCAATTTCGGCGCCGAGGCCGAACTGCCCGCCATCAGTGAATGCCGTGGAAACGTTCGCATACACCGCCGCCGCGTCAACGCGCGCGAGGAAGGCCTCACAGGCGGCCGCATCCTCAGCCACGATGGCCTCGGAGTGCTTCGTGCCGTAGCGGTTCACGTGCTCGATGGCCTCATCGACGCCGTCCACCACATGCATGGCCAAATCGGGCGCGAGATACTCGGTCGCCCAGTCATCTTCGGTTGCGGGCACAGTGGCAATGCCGTGCGCCGCGGCCACCGCAGCCGCGCGTTCGTCGGCATGCAATGTGATACCGCGTTCGGCCAACTCAGCCAGCGCCGCGGGAAGAAACGCCTCAGCCACGGCCGCATCCACCAGCAGCGTCTCGGCGGCGTTGCACACACCAAGGCGACGGCACTTCGCATTCACGATGATGGCACGTGCCTTCTCCAGGTCGGCCGAGGCGTGCACGTACACGTGGCAGTTGCCCGTACCCGTTTCGATGACCGGCACCTTTGAGCATTCCACACAGTGGCGAATGAGGCCTGCCCCGCCGCGCGGAATGAGCACGTCAATTGTCCCGTGCAACTGCATCAACTCATCAGCAGCAGCGCGGTCGGTTGATGCCACCAGGCCAATGCAGCCCGCGGGCAAACCTGCCGCCACGGCCGCGTCGTGCAGCACCTCCGCTATTGTTTGGTTTGAGTGCGCCGCCATGCTGCCGCCGCGCAGCACCGCCGCATTGCCCGATTTCAGGCAGATACCGGCCGCGTCGGCCGTCACGTTCGGGCGCGCCTCGTACACCACGGCCACCACGCCCAGGGGCACGCTCACACGCGACAGCTCAATGCCGTTGTCCAGCGTGCGTGCCTCCTGCACCAACCCCAAGGGGTCGGGCAGTTCGGCTAGTTCCTCAAGTGCCGTGGCCATGGCATCGACGCGACTCACGTTGAGCATGAGGCGGTCAAGCAGGCTTTCCTTCGTGCCTGCGGCGCGGGCGGCCTCCATATCGACCTCGTTCGCCGCCACAATGTCGCCCGCATGCGCGCGCAGTGCCGCCGCCATCGCCCGCAGCGCCCCGTCGCGCTCGGCGCGCGTCGTCTGGCCAAGCGCCCCGCTAGCCGCGCGAGCCGCCTCTGCAATGCGACGCACCTCAGCGCGTGCCTCCTGTTCGCCCATCGTGCCCACACCCTTTCCTACTCAAACACTATCAACTCGTCGCGGTGGACAATCGGCTTTTCGGCCAGGCTCTCAAGCAGGCGGTTTGCTTGGAGTTGCGAGCGAGTGCGGCCGATGGCGAGGGCGGCCTCGTCGCTCGCGAACGCGGCGCGACCGCGTGCGAACAGGTGCCCGGTGCCATCTTTAATATCCACGATGTCGCCCGCCTCGAAGCGTCCGTCGACCGCGCGCACACCCACCGACAGAAGCGAACTGCCGCGCTCGATGAGCGCCGCCTTCGCTCCGTCATCCACCACCAGCGCGCCACGCGCCGCATCGCCAAGCGCAATCCACAGCTTCTTCGGCGTGATTTCGTGCGGCTTCTTCGCGGCTACAAACAAGGTGCCCACGCCCTCGCCCGCCGCCGCATCCACCACGGCATCAGCCCGCCGTCCATGGCAAATGACCAAGGGGATGCCTGCCACCATGAGCACGCGTGCCGCCTTGATCTTCGTGATCATGCCGCCCGAGCCCACCGTGGTGCCCGCCTCGCCGGCCACGGCCATGATGTCGGGGCCGATGGACTCCACGCGGCCGATCAGGCGCGCCTCGGGGTTGAAGTGCGGGTTCGCGTCGTACAGCCCGTCGATGTCCGACAATATAACCATCAGATCGGCATCGATCAGGCAGGCAGCCAAAGCGGCCAGCGTGTCGTTGTCGCCGAAGCGAATCTGCTCGACCGACACCGTGTCGTTCTCGTTCACGATGGGCACCACGCCCAGCTCCAACAGGCGCAACAGCGTGTCACGCGCGTGGAGATACGCCTGGCGATCGGCCGTGTCGCGGCGCGTGAGCAGCACCGTTGACGTCACAATGCCGTGGCGCGCGAACACCTCGGCGTACGCAGTGGCCAGCGCACTCTGCCCCACCGAAGCCGCCGCCTGAAGGCTCGGCATGTCGGAGGGGCGCTTGCTAATACCAAGCGCCTCCAAGCCACAGGCGATAGCGGCCGACGTCACAATGACGGGCTGCCAGCCGGCCTCACGCACACGCGCAATCTGGTCGGCAAGCGTCTGCAAATAGGCGTAGTCGATGGAACTCTCCGACGTGGTGAGCGTGGAGGAACCAATCTTCACCACCAGACGCCGCGTACGCTCGCCTTCCACCTGCGCTTTCCCCTTGCCACTCACAGGTCTAGCTCCTTAAACATATCCTCCGCCGTGCGCGCCGACTCAAAGTCGAACGCGCGCCCGACAATGCGAATCTCGTCCCCGTCTACGGCGCCGGCGCGCTCAAGCGCCTGCTCAACGCCGAGGCGCTTCAAACGGTGCTGCAAAAACGCAACCGCTTCCCCGTTCTCCCAGTCGGTCTGCACCACCATGCGCTCCACCTGCGGACCCACCACGCGAAACACGCCGCCGCCCTGGTTGATTACCTGGAAGCGCTTGTCGCGCGCCTCGCGCTTGTGCTCCCACACGTGATCGTACTGCACGTCGGCCGCCGCTTCCGCACGTGCCGCTTCGCGCAACTCGTGCACCTTAGTGGCGATGGCAGCCTTGAGAGCCTCCACGCCTTCGCCCGTGAGCGCACTGATGCGGTAGAGCTTCGGGTCGATGGGGCTGGGGGCAAACTCGTCGCCACCAGCTGCCGCCAGGGAGTCCGCGCGCACGCGGGCGGCCAGCTGTTCGGCCACCTCTTCGGTGCCTTCGACATCAATCTTGTTCGCCACCACAATGCGCGGGCGCGCCGCCAGCTCGTCGGCGTACAGCGCCAGCTCGCGGTTGATAATGTCGTAATCTTCCAGCGGATCGCGACCCTCATAATCGCCGGTCAAGTCCACCACGTGCACAATGAGCGCCGTACGTTCGATGTGGCGCAAGAACTCGTGACCGAGCCCGCGTCCCTCGTGCGCGCCCTCAATGAGGCCGGGAATGTCGGCCACCACAAAGCTGTAGTCGCCCGAGCGCGCCACGCCCAAATTCGGCACCAGCGTGGTGAAGGGGTAGTCGGCAATTTTGGGGCGCGCGGCGCTGATCTTCGAGATGAGCGACGACTTGCCCGCGCTCGGCATACCCACGAGCGCCGCGTCCGCCATAAGTTTCATCTCAAGTTCAATCCAGCCCTCCTGGGCCGGTTCTCCCAGCTCAGCGAACGCCGGTGCGCGCCGGGTAGGCGTGACGAAGTGGATGTTGCCGCGCCCACCCATGCCGCCGCAGGCCACCACCACGCGCTCACCGTCGTGCGTAAGATCAGCAATGAGTTCGCCCGTTTCCTTGGACTCTTCGAAATACTCGCGCACCACGGTACCCACCGGCACCTTCAGCACAAGATCGTCGCCCGTGGCGCCATGCATGCGGCTACCCTTGCCGTGTGTGCCGCGCGTGGCCTTGAAATGGTGCTTGAAGCGATACTCAATAAGCGAGGAAAGACTGGCGTCAGCCTCAACCACCACGTTGCCGCCGTGGCCGCCGTCGCCGCCATCGGGGCCGCCCTTCGGAACGTGCGCCTCGCGGCGAAACGACATGCACCCTGCGCCGCCGTCGCCACCTTTCACGTGTATGCGTACTTTATCGATGAACACTTGAACCTCTGATATCCCGCACGCCGCGCCGAGGCGTCGGCTGCGCGTCGATGCGTGTGTGACGTTGCCGATTGTATATGAAAAGTGCCCCCTGGCGAACAGGGGGCACGCGAAAACAGATAACGTTACGCAGTCGTGGAGCCGAGGGGCGTTCTTACGCCTCCGGACGCACGTGAACCTTACGCTTGACGCCACGCGTGAACTCCAGCGTGCCGTCGCACAGGGCGAACAGCGTGTCGTCCTTGCCGCGGCCGACGTTCTCGCCCGGATGGAAGTGCGTACCACGCTGACGAACGATGACGTTGCCCGTCTTCACGGTCTGGCCGGCGAACAGTTTCACGCCAAGTCGCTGTGCGTGGGAGTCGCGGCCGTTACGGCTGGAACCGAGGCCCTTCTTGTGTGCCATGAGAATTCCCTCCCTTGCTTCTACTCAGCGTCTTCGGACGCGGACTTTTCAACTTTGGCGGCCTTTTTCGGGGCGGCCTTCTTCTCCGCCTTGGCGGAGCCGACCGACTCAATCTGGACGCGCGTCAACTGCTGGCGATGGCCACGCAGCTTCTTGTAGTTCTTGCGCTTCTTAAACTTGAACACGAGCTGCTTCTCGCCCTTGAACTGGTCAAGAACCACAGCCGTGACCTTGGTAGCAGCAGCCTTCGCAGGGTCAGCCTCCACCTTGTCGCCATCGACAATGCAGATGGCTTCAAGTTCAACCTTAGCACCCGGCTCGACAGCGAGCTTCTCAATGCTGAGGATGTCACCTGGGGCAACCTTGTACTGTTTGCCGCCCGTTTTAACAATTGCGTACATGAGTGTCTCCTTGAATGAAATAAACGCAAGGCGATAGCTTAGCAGCGTGATCGTAGCAAGTCAATAAGGTCATATGCACAATCTCCGCGTATCATCGCACTCTTTTCCTTGTTACGCCTCCACAGAGCGCAACGTTCATATGATACCAGATAATATGGCCACACACGGCGGCGTGGTAAGGTTTTTTTGACGACCTCACAGGTCCTTCAAAGTCCACGAAGCCGCGAGGTCGCCATCACCTTTAGTGGGATTCTGCCCAGGTGCTGCCATAGGAGACATCTACGTCAAGGGGAACTCGTAGTTCAACGATGTTCTCCATGACCTCTTTCACCATGGCGGACAAAGGCTCAATCTCTTCCTCCGGCACGCTGAAGTCCAGCTCGTCGTGCACCTGTAGAAGGAGGCGCGCCTTGAAGCCTTCGGCCATGAGGCGGCGCTGCACCTCGGCCATCGCCAGCTTGATAACGTCGGCGGCGCTGCCCTGCATGGGGTGGTTCATAGCCGTGCGCTCGCCGAAGCCGCGCTGGTTGGCGTTGCCGGCACGCAACTCCGGAATGTGGCGCTTGCGGCCAAACATTGTTTCGGCATAGCCCTTCTCTTTCGCCTGCTCAATGGTGTCATCCAGGTACGCGCGCACGCCGGGATACGCCGCGAAGTAGCGATCGATCATCTCCTTGGCCTCGGAGAACGGAATGCCCAGGCTCTGCGACAGGCCGAACGCCTGCTGGCCGTACACAATGCCGAAGTTCACAGCCTTTGCGCGGCTGCGCAGCTCGGGCGTAACGTCTTCCACCGGGATGCCGAACACGCGGCTTGCCGTTGCGGCGTGGAAGTCGGCACCGGAGCAGAACGCGGCCACCAGGTGCTCATCACCCGACAGGTGTGCCAGAAGGCGAAGCTCGATCTGCGAGTAGTCGGCCGAGAGGAACTTGTGGCCCGGCTCAATGGGCACGAAGCACTCGCGAATCTGGCGGCCGAACTCGGTGCGCACAGGAATGTTTTGCAGGTTCGGGTCGGACGAGGACAAACGCCCCGTTGTGGTCACCGTCTCATTGAAGCACGTGTGCACGCGACCATCTTCGGCGCGCATGCGCGGCAGTGCGTCTATATAGGTAGACTTGATTTTCGCCAACTCGCGGTAGCGCAAGACGAGGGCGGGCAACTCGTGGGTGGTCGCAAGTTCCTTGAGCACGCCGGCATCGGTGGAGTAGCCGCGCTGGTTTTTCTTGAGCGGCTTGAGCCCCAGCACTTCGAAGAGAATGTGCGAGAGCTGCTTCGGGGAATCGAGGTTGAACTCCTCCCCCGCCAGCTCAATCACGCGCACCTTGAGTTCGTCAAGTTCAGCTTGGGTCGATTCGCCCAGTTCAGCCAAGCGCTCACAGTCGAGCGCGGTGCCCGTGCGCTCCATAACGGCAAGCACGCCCACCAGCGGCAGGTCGATGTCGAAATAGGCGCGATGACTGCCGTCGCGCTCGATGGCCTCGGTGAGCGCGCCCACGAGTGTGTACGCCGCCGCTGCCTGCACTACGGCCAGGTCGCGCTCGGTCTTCGTCTCGGGAAGCACGCCGCCGCAGTACACATCAAGTAGCGCGTCGTAGGTGTACTCGGTCACCGACGAGTTCAGCACGTAGCCCGCCAACCCCAGGTCAAAGGCGCGCACGTTCACCACGTCAGCGTCGTCCACCAGCGCGGGCTCGGTGGTGTCAGCCGGGTAAATGCGGTGGAGTGCCTGTTTGACATCGAACGTCGCAAACGACCCTTCACGCACGATGCGCGCGAAAGTAGCAAGGCCTTCCTCGTCTTCGAAGAGCGCCGTGCCCTCCGACGTGCTCACCACGCACGACAGGCTTGGGTTGAAAAGTGACACCTGCTCGGGCTCGGCAAACGCCACGCCCACCGTCTCGTCGCGGCCCATGGCCGCTTCCAAGAGCGCCTTCGCTTCGCTCCCGTGCACAACCGGCTCCCAGGAAAGCTGCGCCGGCTTCTTTTCCAGTTCACGGCCCACCAGTTTCAGCACGCGGCTGAGGTGTGAGTTGAACTGCACTTTCGAGAAGGCCTCGGTCACCACTTCCGCGTCGAACGACGGGAAGCTGCACGCCTCCAAGTCGAGCGGGAATTCCACGTCGCGCACGATGGTAGCCACCTCGCGGCTGGCGAAGGCAGCATCCTTGTTCTCTTCGATGCGCTCCTTTTGGCGGCCTTTGAGTTCGTCGGTGTGCTCGTAGAGGCCCTCCAGGTTGCCGTAGGCTTGTAGCAGCTTGGCGGCCGTCTTCTCGCCGATGCCGGGCACGCCGGGGATGTTGTCGGAGGCGTCGCCCTTGAGGCCCAGGTAATCGGGCACCTGAGCAGGCGTGATGCCGTAGCGCTCCTTCACCTCTTCCGGACCGTAAATGGCAACGTCGGTGATACCCTTCTTCGTGGTGACAATGCGCGTGAGGTCGCTCGCCAGCTGATAGGCGTCCTTGTCGCCCGTCACGAGCAGCGTTTCGTAGCCCAGTTCCTCGTTGCGCGCGGCGATGGTGCCCAGCACGTCGTCGCCCTCCCAGCCCTTGATGCGCACGACGGGTATGGCCATGGCTTCCAGCAGCTCTTCGATGATGGGGAACTGCACTTTAAGGTCGTCGTCCATGGGCGGGCGCTGCGCCTTGTACTGTTCGATGGCTTTCATGCGGAATTCGGGGCGCCCGGCGTCGAAGGCGCAGATGAGAGCGTCGGGGGCCGCAATGTCGATGAATTTCAGCAGCATGGCCATGAAGCCGAACACCGCGTTGGTGGGGCGGCCGTCGGGGGCGTTCATGGTTTGGGGCACGGCATGATAGGCGCGGTGCATGAGCGAGTTGCCGTCGATGACGGCGATCTTCTTCGGCATAAAGCTCGTCCTTCGTCGTTGGATGTGAGGTTAACAAGTATAACCCATGGGGGTGGTCCGCGCCGGGGTGGTGCAGTACCCAGTCGCTCGGACAATCCTGGGCTCGCGCAAAACGCCCACTGGGCGTTTTGGCTCGTGCGGAACTCGCTTGGTGGGCACCGCACCACCCCGCCGCTGCGTTTTCGCTATTTGGTTCTCCTTGAAAATATCATATGAGACGGGTAGGACTTGCCCGTCGGGAGAGATCAACCGGCAAGTCGGGACAACTCGCTCAGCACCTTGTGGAGAAGAGGGGTCAACCCGAGTACCCTCATTGCCCCCCGAGAAAAAACTGCCGGGGGACTACCCCCGGCTCTTGGAAGTAGTTCCTTGCGGAACCACCAAAGACTTTATACCACAATTAAAGTTTGACTCCGAGAGGGAAATGGAACTTGCGGACTCTTGGACCTACACGCTCCAGAGGTAGCCTACGCCTCGGATGGTTTCTAGGTGGTGGGCTAGGTCGGGGCCTAGTTTGGCGCGGATGCGCCGAACGTGGACATCGACGGTGCGAGAGCCGCCGTAGTAGTCGAAGCCCCAGACGCGGCGCAGCAGCGCGTCGCGGGAGTAGGTGCGGCCCGGGTGTGTGGCAAGGAACGTCAGGAGCGCGTACTCTAAATAGGTAAGGTCGAGGGGCTCGCCAGCCACCGCTACCTGGTACGTGGCCAGGTTAATGCTGAGGCTGTCCACGGTCACCACGTCGGATGAGGCGCTTTCGCTTCCTGGCCACAGCAGGTTGCGGATGCGCGCCGTACACTCATCCGCTGAGGCGCCGTGTACCACAAAATCGCTTTTCACCTGCACGGGCATGCGGAATTCGCCGAGATCACCCTCGTCTACGATGGCCAAAAGCGCGCCGACACCCTCTTCTACTAATAATGGTTCTGCCTCGGCCACGCGCTCGAACGTGCTGCTGCGCGCTTCGAATACCACCAGATCACAGCCCGGATGAAGCGCAAGCAGCTTCTTGAACTGGAGGGATGAACCGGCGAACACCTCGGCATCAAACGTCGAGAGCACCTGCTGGAACTTGTGCGCATTATCCAGACTGTCCGCAATAAAGATGACGGTTTTTCTCATATCAGTGCCTCGCCCACGCTCACGCCCTCACTTCCGCCGTCATCGCTACAGCACCGCCAGGTAGCGGTCGCGCTCCCAAGAACTCACGTTGCCCTGGTACTCGTTCCACTCGGCGCGCTTGGCGCTCACCAGGTAGGAGTGGATGTGTTCGCCCAGCGTCTCGCGCATGAGATCAGACGTGGCGAACAACTCCACCGCTTCGCCCAGACTTTCGGGAAGGGTGTGGAAGCCCTGGCGGCGCAAGTCCTGCCGCGAGAGCGCGAACAGGTCCTGGTCTTCCGTGGGAGGCTGCAATTCCAGTTCGTCCTCGATGCCCTTGAGGCCCGCGGCCAGCATCACGGCGAAGGCCAGATAGGGGTTGGCCGCCGGGTCCGGGCTGCGCAGCTCAATGCGGCAAGCGTCCTCGCGCTCGGGCCGGTAGCGCGGAATGCGCACGAGCGTGGAGCGGTTGCGGCTGGCCCACGACAGGTAGGTGGGTGCTTCCCCACCGCAGATCAGGCGCTTGTAGGAGTTCACGAACTGGTTTGTGATCACGCAGAATTCAGGCGCGTACTTCAAAATGCCCGCGATGTAGTGCTTCGCCACCTTCGACAGGCGGTAGCCCTGCGGGTCGTTCGGGTCGAAAAATGCGTTGTTGCCCTCTAGGTCAAACAGGCTTTGGTGCACGTGCATGCCGCTGCCGGGCGCGTCCGAGCGCGGCTTCGGCATGAACGAGGCGTACACGCCGTGCTTGAGCGCAATTTCCTTTACTACTAATTTATAGGTCATGACGGCGTCGGCCATGGACAACGCATCGGTGAAGCGCAGGTCAATCTCGTGCTGCGAGGGGCCGTTCTCGTGGTGTGAGTACTCCACGGGGATGCCCATTTTCTCCAGCGTGAGCACGGTGTCACGGCGCAGGTCAGAGGCGTAATCGAGGCTCGTAAGGTCGAAGTAGCCGCCGCGGTCGAGCACCTCGGTACCTTCCGCATCCTTAAAATAGTAGAACTCCAACTCCGGGCCCACGTTAAACACGTAGCCCCGCTCGCGCGCCTTCGCCACGGTTTGTGCAAGCACGTGGCGCGGGTCGCCCTCAAACGGCTGGCCATCGGGCGTGCGGATGCTGCAGAACATGCGCGCCACCGCGTTGTGCTCGGGGCGCCACGGCAGCACCTGGAACGTAGAGGCATCGGGGAAAGCCAGCATGTCGGATTCCTGCGTGCGGCAAAAGCCCTCGATGCAGCTGCCGTCAAACCCCATGCCGTCAGCGAAGGCATCTTCCAACTCCCCCGGCACCACCGCGAACGATTTCATAGTCCCCAGCACGTCGGTGAACCAAAAGCGGACGAAGTGCACGTCACGGCTCTTGACGGTTTTGAGGACGAAATCCTCATCGGGATTCGTGGTCATGGAAGCTTCCTTTCTCTTGCGTGATTTTTAGTATACCGCGCGCTGCGGCCGGTGGTGCACGGCCCGCCACCTCCCCAGATAACATCCGCATGACGAACTGCCACGCGAGCGCGCAGACGATTACAATGTCTCCCGGAGAAACCGCCCGCCTTTGTAGCGCGGCCACAGAAACAAAACCGGAGGTAGAACACTATGGCTATGACGACTGAGCGCACGTGCGCGCTTGAGGAAGCAGGTATCGATTACGCCGACGCGCTTGAACGGTTCGGCGGTAACGAAGCGCTGTATGCGCGCCTGGCGGTGAAGTACGCGAACGACCCGCACTTCGCCGCCTTAGAAGAGGCACTTACCGCTGACGATACCGAACGGGCGTTTAGCGAGGCACATGCGTTGAAGGGCGTAGCGGGCAACCTGTCGTTTGCCGCACTCTACAACACGGCAACTAAGGCATGTGAGGACTTGCGTGCGGGAGATCTTGAAGCGGGGCGCGCGCACCTACCGGCTTTGCGCGCCGAGCACGAAGCGGTGTTGGGCGCGTTGGGTTCGCTTGCGAACTAGGCGGGGGGCGCAGGCGCAGCGGGCGCTGCGGGTGGCACCGCGTTCCCCGCGGCCGCGCCCGCGAGGAATGGGCGTCGGGTGGTTCTTGGCCGCATGAGCGCCCATCCTGCTATAATAGCCCGGTTATGGATACCAACGACTCGCAGACAACCCTTCCCCGCCCCGGTGCGCGCCCGCGCGCGGCGAAGCGCATCGCGGTGGTCACCATGGGCGTGAAGCTCGGTGACGAGACGCGGGGCTACACCCGTTTTCGCTTTTTGTCGGAACTGCTGGCTCGCGAGGGCTTCGAGGTTGACCTGATCACCTCCACGTTCCAGCACTGGGACAAGGCGCAGCGCGACTGTTCAAAACCCTGCTACCAGGGGCTTCCCTACCGCATCGTGTTCATTGAGGAACCGGGGTACCAAAAGAACCTCGACCTGGCGCGCATCCTCAGCCACCGCACGGCCGCCAAAAACCTGCGCGCGCACTTCGAGCGCGAGGCGGGGGCTTATGACTTGATCTATGCCGAAATTCCGCCGAACGATGTGGCGCGCGTGTGCGCCGAATGGGCCGAGGAACAGCGCATTCCCTTTGTGGCCGACATCAACGATTTGTGGCCCGAGGCCATGCGTATGGTAGTGGACGTGCCCGTGCTCAGCGACATCGCGTTCTACCCCTTTGCCCGCGATGCCCGACGCGTCTACCAGCTGCTTTCGGCCGCGGTGGGCACGTCTGACGAATACGCGGCGCGACCGGCGAAGGATCGTGAGAAGCCGTATCCCCATATCACCGTGTATGTAGGCAACGATCTCGCCTCCTTTGATGCCGGCGCCCACGCGCACGCCGCCGAAGTGGAGAAGCCCGCGGGCGAAGTGTGGGCAACCTACGCGGGTACACTGGGCGCAAGCTACGACCTTGCCACGCTGGTGAGAGCCGCAGCGCTGCTGGAGCAGGAGCGCCTAGAGCGCACGGCTGCCGGCCAGCCCGCACTTCCCCCCGTACGCGTGAAGGTGCTCGGCGACGGCCCCGACCGCGCGCGCCTGGAAGCGCTGGCCGCCGAGACGCACGCACCGGTGGATTTCCTCGGCTATATGAAGTACGAGCAGATGGCGGCGTGGCTTTGCGCGTCGGACATCACGGTGAACTCGCTCGTGAAGTCCGCAGCGCAAAGCATCGTGACGAAAATTGGCGACTACCTGGCCAGCGGCAACCCCCTTATCAACACAGGGTCAAGCCCCGAGTTTCGCGCGAAGGTGACCGCCGATGGCTTCGGTGTGAACGTGGAGGCTGAAAACCCCCGCGCACTGGCCGATGAGCTGGCGAAACTGGCGGGCCATCCCTCGCTTCGCAAAATCATGGGAACAAAGGCGCGCACCGTGGCCGAGCGCGAGTTCGATCAGCCGCACTCCTACCAGACAATCGTTGACATGCTGCGCACCTTGCTTTGACCACCGAAAAACGCTTATCACGCGCCCGCTCATGGCCCGACAGCGCTCTGAGCAGGCTGTTCACACGCTACACGCTACGAACAAGGAGCTAAGTTTTGACCGAGCACAGACGCATATCGTTCTCACCGCCCGACATTACGCAGGCCGAGATTGACGAAGTGGTTGACGCGCTGAAGAGCGGCTGGATTACCACCGGTCCGAAAACCAAGGAGTTTGAGCGTCTGCTGGCCGACTTCACGGGCGCCGAGCGCGTGGCCACGTTCTCTTCGGCCACCGCCGCGCTTGAATGCGCCCTGCGCGCGCTGGGCGTGGGGCCGGGCGACGAGGTGATTACGAGCGCGTACACCTACAGCGCCTCGTGCTCGGTGATTTGCCACGTGGGTGCGACACCCGTGCTGTGCGACACGGCTTCCGGCTCCTATGAGATGGACTACGACGCGCTCGCCGGGCTCATCACCGAGCGCACGCGCGCCGTGATTCCCGTTGATATCGCGGGGCGCATGATTGATTACGACCGGCTGTTTGCCGTGCTGGAAGAGGCGCGCGACCGCTGGCAACCCGCGAACGACATGCAGCGCGCGATTGGCCGCGTTGCCGTGGTGGCCGACGCCGCCCACTCACTCGGTGCGACGCGCAAGGGCCAGCGCTCCGGGTCGGTTGCCGACTTTTCCGCGTTTTCGTTCCATGCCGTGAAGAACCTCACCACCGCCGAGGGCGGCGCACTGGCATGGCGTGCGGGGCTCTTTGATTCCGATGAGCTGTACCAGAACCTCATGCTGATGTCGCTGCACGGCCAAACGAAGGACGCGCTGTCGAAAACCAAGGCCGGGGCCTGGGAATATGACATTGCCTTCCCCGGGTGGAAGTGCAACATGACCGACATGCAGGCCGCCCTTGGCCTCGCTCAGCTGCGCCGCTACCCTGCTCTGTTGGCGCGGCGGCGTGAACTGGTGGCCCGCTACGAAGCTGCGCTTGCGGGCACAGGCGCGGAGGTGCTGCGCCACTTCGAGGACGCAACGGGCGTGAGTGCCGCCGGCGCAGCCGACGATGCAGCCCAGCGCGCCGACGCGGGCGGGTTCGCTTCGAGCGCGCACCTCATGTTGGTACGCCTGCCCGGCAAGTCCGCGGCATTTCGCAACGCGCTCATTGAGCACCTGGCCGAAGACGGCGTGTCGGCAAACGTGCACTACAAGCCGTTGCCCCTGTTGACCGCGTATCGCAACCTCGGATTCGACATTACCTCGTTCCCAAACGCGCTCGCGCAGTACGAAAACGAGGTGACCCTACCGCTGCACACGCTGCTGTCCGACGACGACGTGGACTACGTGGCCGCGGCCTTGAGCCGCGCAGCTCACGTACTTGAAGCCCAGGGCGTGAGCTGATGTACGCACGGTTCGGAAAACGGGTGTTTGACCTGGTGGTGGGCATTATCGCCCTCCCCTTTGTGCTGCTAATTATTGCTATTTTGGCGCCGCTCATTCACTTCGAAGACAAGGGGCCCGTGTTCTACAACGCGCCGCGCGTCGGCAAGGACGGGCGCGACTTCAAAATGTACAAGCTGCGCTCGATGAAGGTGAACGCGCCCGATTTGACCATGCCCGACGGCTCCACGTACAACGGCGCCGACGACCCCCGCATGACGCGTGTGGGCGCGTTTATGCGCAAGACCTCGCTTGACGAGATGCCCCAGTTCCTGAATGTGCTCAAGGGCGACATGTCGGTGGTGGGCCCGCGCCCCGACCTGCGCCGCGAAACCGAACTTTACCAGGGAGACGAGGCGCTCAAGCTCACCGTGAAGCCCGGCATCACAGGCTACGCCGCGGTGTATGGCCGCAACTCGCTGCCGTGGCACGACCGCCTGGCGCTTGACGTGAAGTACGTGCGCACCATGAGTTTTGCCCTGGACGTAAAAATATTCTTCAAGACGTTTTCCACGGTGTTCAAGCAAGAAGGCGTGTTCGTTGAGGACGAAAATCCCTCGTAAAGCTCCCTTTCTCGCGCGTGCGGGTTGCACCGCTGCTTTGGCGCCGCACGCGTGCCCCCACCGTCTGGCGGCTCCTTTTACGCGGCTGTTACACAGCTAGCACATCTCTCCCTTACACTACAATGGAGAGGTTCACGCGAAAGGAGCACCACCATGTCCTCATCACGCCGTCCCGCCGCGAAGCTGCTTGCGCTTGCGCTGGCGGCTCTTTTGTGCGTCTCGTCCACGCCGCTTGCCTTTGCGGAGGAGAACGCTGCCGCCACGCCCGAGATACCTGCTGGCCAAACTGACCAGCCTGCTGAAGTGCCTGAGGTGGGTGGGGATGCCATCGCGCCTGATGGTGACGCTGTGGATGCGGGTTCTGAGGGCGAAGAGGTGGAAACAGAAGCGGGGAGTGCGCCTGATGCGCTTGAGCCGGAAGCGCCCTCCGAAGAGTTGCTTGAAGCCGAAGAGGCTCTGAAGGCGCAGGAAGAAGCTGCTTCTGCCGTGATTCCTGCGGGCATCTATACGCTGGTCAACCCTGCCGCCGGTAAGGTGGTTGATATCGCAGGGGCTTCTGATGCCGATGGCGCGGCCGCGCAGTTGTGGGAGCGCAACGGCTCTTTGGCGCAGGCGTTTTCGGTAACGCGCAGCAGTGACGGGTTCTATGAACTGCGTTCGGTGTGCTCCGGCAAGCTACTTGATGCCGATGCGGGCTCTGCCGCACCCGGATCGCGCGTGCAGCAGTGGGGACGCGAGTCGGCCACGAACCGCCAGTGGACCTTCCAGGCGCTTCCCGAGGGCGGCTATGTGCTGATGTGCCGAGCCACCAGCCTGGTGCTTGATGTGGCTGGTGGGGCAACCGCCAACGGCACGGCCCTGCAAACGTGGACGGCGAACAGTACGCCGGCGCAAACCTTCACGCTTGAGCCGGTGACGGAACTTCTACCCGAGGGGTTCTGGACACTGCGCGCCCGCACGGGTTCGGCACGCGCGGTGGAAATAGCGGCGGGTTCCCCTGATCAGGGTGGCACTGCCCAGATATGGTCATGGAACGGCACGCCCGCCCAGCGCTGGCGCGTGGCCTCATACGGCGATGGTACCGTGAGCCTGGAAGCACTCTGCTCGGGAATGCTGCTTACCCAAAGCGGTGAGCAGGTGGTGCAGGCTCCCGCAGCAGCTGGCGCGCCCTCCCCCACCCAGCGCTGGCGTGTGGAAGCAGCACCGTTCGGTGGTATTGCGCTTCTGAACGCGGAATCCGGCCAGGCCCTTGATGTGTCCGGTGCCGGTGACTGGGACGGGTGCCCGCTTGGGGCGTACACTCCCAACGGCACGGCGGCCCAGGCCTTCGCGCCCAGTCGCGTTGACCAAATTGCGGCTGAGGGCTGCTACGAGATTATCTGCGCAGCTGACGGCCGCGCGCTCGACGTCACCGGTGGATCCCGGGACAACGGCGCGAACGTGCAGGTGTGGACGCCCAACGGCTCAGGCGCGCAGAAGTGGAACGTGTATGGCGCGGGCGGCGGCTACTACGTCATCGTGAATGCCCGCTCTAAGAAGGCGCTCGACGTCCGCGACTTCGGCATAACTCCCGGCACCAACGTTCAACAGTGGGCCAAGAGCAACAACAACGCCCAGCGCTGGCGCATCGAATACGCAGGTGGCGGCACCTATCGCCTGGTGTCAGCCTGCGGTGGCCTCGCGCTTGACATTGAGGGCGCCGGCGGTTGGGATGGCGCGAACGCGCAAACGTGGACACCCAACAACACCCCGGCCCAGTCGTTCCGCATGGTGCCGACGACCTACGTGGCTCCCCCGGAGGGAGCCGTCAAGCGCGCCGACGGCAGCTGGGACTGGTATAACGCCAACGGCGATCTCGATCGCGCGGGCGCCATCAACAAGCTCATGTCCACCGCCCGCTCGCTTTTGGGCGTTCCCTATGTCTGGCTGGGTGTGTATCCCCAGGACGGCGGCATGGATTGCGCGTCGTTCACGTGGTATGTGTATCGCCAGCTGGGCATCGACATCGGGTTTGAGACGTACTACCAGATCAACGATGGCTACCATGTGAACTCGCTCGCCGAGGCCAAACCGGGCGACCTCATTCTTATGTACTTCGGCTCGTGGCCCAACTACAACCCGCTGCTGCCCGAGCACGTAGTGCTCTACGCCGGCAACGGAATGATCTACGAAGAGCCCGACTTCGGCGGCCACTGCCAATACGTCCCCCTCTCCTCCAAAGGAGCCGGCCGCATAGAAATCCGCCGCATCATCCACGACTGAGGAAATGAAGAAGGGATTCAACCTGTCCGGCTGGGGGCCTGGGAGGGTTCTTGGCACGCCGCTCCGCTGCTCAAACGTCCTTTCGCGCTTTGCGCGGAAGGACGTTTTCGTGCGCTGCGCTCCTTCATGCTTTAGCATGCGCCCTAAGGGCGCAAAAAGATGGTGCTCAGAAGCGCCAAGAACCCTCCCAAACCCTTCAGCCTACATGGCTCCACTAGAGTGACGCGCTTACGCGCTACCTATTTAGCCAAAGACACCCCATCTACCCCAACTTTATGACGCGGACTAATTAACCGGAAAGCATTACCAATAGACAGGTTCTCCCGGGGAATAGCCAAGTTGTCCAGGAGGATAACCAGGTTATCCAGATAGGCAGGTTGATCAGGGGATAGCCAGGTTATCCAGGAGGATAGGCAGGTTGACCGTAGGGGCGTTTCACGAAGCGCCCTTTCGCGCAAAGCGCGAAAACGCAGGTCAGGATACCTTTCATCTACCATCGACAACCAGGTAAGTCAAACTCTGTAGGGGTGCTCTCCAGAGCACCCGTTCGCGCGAAGCGCGAAAACGCAGGTCATGTAGAAATTTTCTACCTGCGTAACACAGACGCGAATCTTTATTGACCAGAGCAACAACGTCAACACCACCGGCCCCCTATGTCATTCTGAGCAGGCGCGAAGCGCCGTAGTCGAAGAATCCCGTGCGGCGCCAGCAAGAAATCGTCCAAATGAGCGCCCGCGTCATAATGCGAGGGACGCGAATATCTCTTGGCGTAATCAGTAGCGCGAAGCGCGTCACACTTTTTCACGCGGCAGAGACGCAGGGCCCAAAACCACACAGGCGCGCCCGTGATGGGAAAGCGCGCCTGCGGGTTATGCGACAGGACGGGTGGCCCCTGCCGCGAGTAGGTGAATGAACCTAGGAAGCGTCTACCGCTTCCACCACATAGGAGAGGTTAGCAACAGCAACATCACCTTCTGGGAAGTAGTTCAATTGGGTACCACTAGGAAGAAACAGACTGAAATCCACCGCAAATGTGGTTGGATTGGTAGTGCTCCCCGCAGCTAAAGTCCAGCCGCCATTGGGTATGGACGTATCGGCTGAAGTAAGCGGAACTCTCACTTCCTCGTCAGATCCTGTTTTCGGAGTAAGCAGAACGCGAAGTCCATCAGGGATAGTACCCTGAGCAAAAAGTGAGGCAGCACTGCTGGTTGGTACACCCTTTACCGCAGTAATCTTGAGGGACTTAACGGTTCCGGATGAGAAGGAAAAGTTCTCCTGACCAGTAACGTTGCCCGCAGCATCAATCTGAACAAGAGCTTCACTTGGGAAAGTGAAATCTATTTTCAACGTCCAGTGAGCGGTCAAAGTGACATTGTTGTCGTCCTTGTCCCAGTTGGCTTTGCTATTACCTTCCTCGTCGTAGTACTGCTTGTTCTGGTCATCAAAGTAGCCAGCGAAGATATAACCATCCTTATCATTTGGCACTGTCACATGCTGCATAGGGGCATCATATGTCGCAGTTGTCGAGGTATCGCCGCCCTCACCTCCGTCTGGATCAAGCGTGACTTGATAGGACTTGGCTTTCCAGCAAGCAAACCACATGGCAGGTTCCACGGTGGATGTTGGCAGACTTACGGCCTCTCCTTTTGGTGTCGTGGACCAGCCATCGAATTCGTATCCTGTCCTTGACAGATTCTCAATATCAGGAGGCACCGTGGGCTTAAGGAGTTCAATGTCAACCGTCTTAGTTTGAGCGCCATCGCTCCAAGTGCCATCATTGCCGAAGAATTGAACAGAAACCTTGATGGGTTTAGTGCTGTTAGAGTTGGTTACACGAAGACCTATATTGGTGGAACCAGTTGGTGACTGGTACTGAGAATTAGACGAATCCGTAATACGTATGCCAACAGCCGTGCCAACACTGTTAGAATCCGCCGCAAGAGCCGGAACGGATACCAGAGCTGTCAAAACGAGTATACAGACAAAGATGCACGCGGCTACACACCGGGCGAGCCTGGAAGCGTTTGATATGTTATTCCTGCTTGACATGCTTGTTGGCATCCCTTCCGATAATTAACTCATGCAGGTTGCTATAAAGACTAAGTTAGAATGCTCAAAACTAAATTAGAGACAAAAACACGGACAAATAGACCAGTTTTGACTTACATCATGACTGTCGTTTACTTTGCCTTTCTCACCAACGCAAAGATAATTAGTGCTGTTATCAGGATCGACAGTACGCAGCCACCACGCAGATTCCCAATCGTTCCATTGATAGTGCTTCATAAGGATTTCGTTTTCAGAGTAGGTATCCACCTTGTTTACATAGTAGGCATACTGGTCTCCCTCTTGAGAAAGCCATAACTTGTTCTTATAGCTTTCATCGATAACACCCACAAGTTCACTGTAACTAGCGAGGAAAAGTTTGTCCTCTGAAGACCACACCGAGTCAGCCGTACTGTCCCAATACCCTCCATAGCGTTTCGCAACAACCTCAATAGAATCCTGAAGATCGCTCGGAACCATATTCCAGACAATGTCATCATCAGCAACGCCAGACGTTGAGCCATCACCTGGGTTCATTCTTTCTCGAAGTTCACTCATACCCCATCCGCCAGAGTTTCCAAAACCAGACGCAGTCTTCATGGGATATTCAAAGTTCAGTACGTCTATAAATTGGAAGGTTAGACCAGCCACAGTACGACCATCATTTGACTTTGTAGCCAGTTCATCATGGTTAATCCCGATGATGCGCAAACCATAAGGGTGTGACTTATCACCTTTATCGTCATACCAAGTAGTCTTACAGACATACTTACCGTCGTCCTTAATAAAGCTTTCGTACATGCTGTAGTAAAGAGAATCTTTACCCTTCTGAGAAATATCTTTGGCATGTTCTTTGACTTCAGCGAGGGAGTAGACCTGACTTGGGGATACCGAAGTATTTTCTAAATAGAAATTAGCGCCCTTATCGCCATGTCCAACTGGTACAAAGCCCTCAAAGGTACACGTCACAGTGGCAAGAGTCTTTAAGGTTGCACCATTGTCGGCAACACCTTCTTTTACCCTAGCATCTGCAAGGTCAGGCTTATTGGTTAGGTTCAAGCGGAAGATGTAAGGGACCGAAGAGTTTGGAGTAATAAGAAAGTTATTTTTGTCTTTAGGAACAACAGTGTTTACATTATCTCCGTAGCCGAAATTTACGGCAAAGCCCTCATTATCTTGCGGGTAGAGGCTAAAAAGCCTTTGTTGATTAAGGGCTGTTGTAGCACTGGGATTCGCTTCGATATTACTGTCTATACTAACGCTGTCGCAGCTTACCTTAGCGAGTTGCACGGGCTGACCGGTAGAGTTGTTTTTAAAGATCGCCATACCAGTAGCACAATCGGGCTTTGTAGCCACGTCGTAGCCGCTTGCCTCTCCGAGTACTACTTGCGTTGGAGCCGAAACATTAATTTGATTACTACTGGCCTCGGAGAGATAGACTGCGGGAAGACGTACCTCGGAATTTAACTGAACAATAGCGCCCTCAGCATCGGGATTTGGAGAGACTTCTACGGTGCGGGTTGCGCGGGTGAGTTCGATGCCATCCAAGGAGAGGACGGCCGTCACATCGGAAGTGCCTTCCTTCTTGGCCGAGACGGTGCCAGCATCGACTGACAAGGGTGAGGCAGCGTAAGAGTAGGAAGTTTCAACGGGATCGGGGGCTTGGAGGTTGCCGTCTTTTAGGAGGTCAGCTTCTTGTCCGGCTTCGATAGAGAGAGGTTCTTCGGAGAGGGTGATGCCGTAAGGCATGAGGTGATTGTTGTCCGAGGGGAGGCCTGGGTTCCAGGAGTTTTCGGAACCAGAGGGGACGTAGATCGAGACGTTGATGCAGCCAGCGATGGCATCGCTGGCCACTTCGGGGGTGCCGAGAGCTACTACTCGTTCAAGTGATGAGCAGGAGGCGAAGGCGCGGGAGCCGATGGAGTTGATACTGGTGGGAAGCCATACATCCTTGAGAGAGGTGGCTTCGAAGGCGCGCTCCCCTATCTCGCGGAGGGTGTTTGGAAACTCGATGGTTGAGAGGTTGGCGCAACCGGCGAAGGCTCCGTTGTTGATGGTGGTGATGGTTGTGGGGAGCTTAACGCTGGTGAGAGAGCCACGGTTGGCGAAGGCGTTCTCGGCTATGGTGCTTACGCGGTAAGGGACGCCGTTGATCTCGGCGGATGCGGGGATTTCGAGGTTGGCTTGCGGATCGTCTTTGCCTTGCCAAGAGGCGGAGAGAGTGTAGTCGTCCAGGAGGGTGTAGGTGAGGCTAGCGGCTTCGGTGGTGGTGTCTGGATTTGTGGTTGCGCCGGGCTTGGCGGGCGCAACGAAGTTGGTGAAGCCTGCGCTCTCCCAGGTTGACTTGCGAGTGTTGTAGCCCTCGCCTGCTGGGAGGGCAACTACTGCTGATGCTTTGGTTTCGTCGGAGAACGCAGTGGCGTCGATCTTTTGGACGTTACCCAAAGCGGTGATGGATGCGAGGTCTTTGCAGCCAGACAAAGCATCCTTGTCGATGGTTTCTGTCTCAGCGGGAATCACGATGGAGGCTCCAATGCCTGCAGGGCAAGCAATCAGGGTCTTCAGGTCCTTGCTGT
Organism: Gordonibacter faecis; assembly: GCF_030077735.1. Taxonomy (NCBI): domain Bacteria; kingdom Bacillati; phylum Actinomycetota; class Coriobacteriia; order Eggerthellales; family Eggerthellaceae; genus Gordonibacter; species Gordonibacter faecis. The sequence goes on from NZ_JASJEU010000020.1 coordinate 23,909, forward strand.
AGAGGATGCCATCATAGGAAGTGTAAGTGGCACTGTCCCCGACCAGGAGCCGAGAGAGGCTGCTGCACCGGGAAAATGCAGCAGCAGGGACAAGGGTGGTCTGGTCGGGGAGAGAAGCAGCGCCCTCCTTGCCCTCGGGAATGAGCAGGAGTTGCGAGTAGTCTTTGGTAAAGAGCATGTCGTCAAACGAGACAAAGCCCTCACACTTGGGGCTTATTTGGACATGCTTGAGCGACGGGCAGTTTACGAGTGCACCGTCGTCGATATGTTGGATTGTTTCGGGAAGGGAGAGTGACTCTACAGAAGAGTCAGTGAATGCCCCCCCCCCCCGCAAGGTTTTTGAGGGTAGTCACCGTATAGGTGTCACTACCACTAGCTACCTGGGTGGGGACGGAGATGGTTTTGAGATCGGTGGCGTGGATGCCAACAAGAGAAACGGACGTACCGTCTTCGTTCACTTCGAAGATAAGACCTTCGGACACAAAGGTGCCAAGAGTTGCTTTGGGGGTTCCTTGAACAAGAGGCAGAGCGCCTGTGGTTTGAGAATCAAGTGCAGGGGTGTAGGTGCTAGGTAATCCGGCGGAGGTCGCGCCTTGGGTATCTCCTTGGGAGATTAGAGGCTCAGAAAGCCCCCCCCCCCCGGAGATTTTCGGCTTCAGCACCAAAGGCTGTTACCGTACCCGAAAACGCGAGGCTCGCGACCAGGACGACAGAGACAGCGGTCTTTGCTGCCTTGCCGTGTGTGCGATTGCTTGTCAGCCGCATGGTAATCGCTTCCTCACTTCGTTTCGGTTTACAACGTGCTCAGCATGCGTACATGCCGAGTTCCCCAGACTAGTGCCCGGGATGGATATATTCGACAGTATAGCCACAGTTTCCATTTTGCAAAGGGGGCAATTTTGGAAAACACGTTTACAAAATCCAACAGGAATGCTTGAAAAATTACAGCACATGTTGGACAACAGAGCAACAACAAGCCATTTTGGATAGCAAATGGCCATTTATTGTTTTCAAAAGTAAAGTATACTTTCATTTCATTAGCAACTATACAAAACTTGGTGGAATGCTATGAATGAACTCGAAAAATACCTTCATGAAGCGCTCGGCTTAAGGATTGCCTGTGAAAACTGGCGTCCTTCTGACGGCCTTCCGTTTTTCCTTTCACGTGCGGCATCGTACACGCGCTGTGAAGTTAACAACATCGCGTTCATTGCTGCAACAATAAAAAGCGAGGAAAGTCTCCCCAGCATCAAGAGGGTCCACAAGCAACTCGGTAAATACACCGACCTGCCGGTTGTTATTGTCAGCGAAACACTAGATGCGCGGCAGAGGAAGGCACTCGTTGCGCAAGGGGTGCCGTTCGTTGTTCCTGACGTTCAGGCTTTTCTCCCCTTTTTCGCCCTGGCAGCAACAGCAAGGGAGCCGAAGAAATATCGCCGGGAAGGCCGCCTGTCTTCTCGGGCTCAAGCCGCCTTCGTTGCCCTCGTCGCGCATCCCGAGATCGCAAGCGCCGCAGAGTTGAAAGAAGTGAGCGGCCTCACGGCGAGCGACGTGTCTCGAGCCTTGGCAGAACTCGACGAGCAGGAACTCATTGTCCGCGAGAAAAGCGGAAGAGCACTGCTGTTCAAATGCGAACGTGACACAAGCGAGTTGCTGAAAGCCGCGAAATCCTTGCTGTCCTCCCCCGTCAGTCGAACGCTTTACGCCAAACGCAGCGCGGCACTCGATGCGCTACCCAACGCCGGCGAGACCGCCTTAGCCGAACGATCCATGCTTGCAGTTCCAGCAATTGTGTGCAAAGCGGTATCCAAAAAGGGGCTGAAAAATTTAGCTTTCACGGAGGTGCTGGAGGGCGAGATAGACGACAATGACACTATCGAGCTCCAAGTGTGGCGCTACGAGCCACTTGTCGCCGGCGGGAAAACTATCGACAACGTGTCTCTAGCCCTTTCACTTGCCAGCATGGAAGACGAGAGAATTGAAAAAGAACTAAACGTCCTGTTCAACAAGGAGAATCTATGGTAACACACGAAGTCAAAGGCTTGGATCGTTTCAAAGAGCACATGGCAGGGCTCGAGGATTGCTATGCGCTTATTGGCGGAACCGCATGCGATGTTTTGTTGCGGGACGCTGACTTTGATTTTCGTGCCACAAAAGATATTGACATGGTCCTTCTTGTAGAGGGACGTCTCCCTGAAACCGCTGCAGCAGTATGGCGGCTCGTGAAAACAGGGGGTTATCGTTGCGGATGGAAGGGTTCGACACACGCCCACTTCTACCGCTTCACGGAGCCCTCCGACCTTAGCTATCCCGTCATGATTGAAATCTTTAGCGCGGCACCTGACTTCATAAACGAAGATGCCGAGATTGCCGTAGCGCCCCTTCCCATTGATGACAAAATATCAAGCTTATCAGCCATCCTTTTAGACAAGGATTACTACGGGTTCATGAAAGAAAGCCGCAAGGTTGTAAATGGCGTTGCCGTACTGGACGAAACCGGTCTCATACCGTTCAAAGCGAAGGCGTTTCTTGACCTCTCTCAAAGAAAAGCATGCGGGGAACACGTTGATTCCCGTGATTTGAAGAAGCACAAGAACGACGTTCTGAGACTAGCTCAGCTCTTAAGGCCTGGCCACTGCATTGATCTTCCAACAACAATCGCAGCGGATATGACGGAATTCTGCAACACAATTGCCAACGACGAAGTAAACATGAAGCAGTTGGGAATCCCTGCGTCCTACAAAGAGATTATTGAATTGATCAGGGATACCTACCGCATCATTTAGATGCAGAAGGTGAAACCGTCGTGCTCGATGCTTGGCGTAATTAGTAGCGCGTTAGCGCGTCACTCTTCTTCGCGGCGAGCAGTGCGCAAAAGTGTGACGCGACCTGGGTTTTCGCGCTGGCGCGCGAAAGGGCGCTTCGTGAAGCGCCCCTACGTGGATTACCTTTTTAGTTATGTTTATCGTGCAGGCAAGAGCCCTCGTCATAATAGCGCGGAAGCGCTTTGCCTCTTACCAGTAGTACGAGTTCGGCAAACCATCAACGCGGATGGCTTGGCCGTTTTTGTAGTAGGTGCGTTGGGCGGCGGCGGTGCTGGGGCCGGTGTACCAGGACTGGGGCTCGATGTAGTCGAACCACTCGGGGCGGATGCCGTACATTTCGCACGTCAGCGTGTTGCCGGGCGTAGACACCACAATCTTCACGGGGAAGTCGAAGTCGTTGCGCACCTTGAAGTCGGATGAGCCGTAATCGACCATGGCATCGAGGCCGATAGGCACATACGTGGACGGCACGCTGTGGTTGCGGCGCTGCACAATGGTGAGGCCAGTGCGGATGGAAGCGCCATACAGCGTCGTGGAAGCCTGGCAGATGCCACCGCCGTAGCCGATGCCGCCCACGATGCCCGCCGGCAAGTATCCCTGAGCCGCCCCGCACGGACCCGCCGTACCGAAGAACGACAGCGTCTGCCCAGGCTGAATGATAACGCCGTTGAACGAGTTCAACGCGCGCTGCATGTTGTACGTACCGTTAAACGTATTAGTGGAGTACGTGGTGAAGGAACCGATGAGATCGGTGAAGTCCTCGGGAATATACGTCGTGGGCACCATGCGGAATGACTGAGCAGGCGTGTTGTTGGGCGTCCACGTTTGCGCGTTGGCGCCGTCCCAGCCGCCCGCGCCCTCAATGTCGAGCGCGAGGTCGCCACAGGCAGACACCAAGCGATAGCTTCCGCCGCCCACGTACTCGATGCGCCAGCGCTGGGCATCCGTGCCACTCTTGGCCCACTGTTGCACGTTGGTACCGGGCTCAACGCCGTAGTCGCGCACATCAAGCGCCTTCTTAGAACGGGCGTTGATGATGACGTAGTAGCCACCACCCGCACCGTACACGTTCCATTTCTGAGCGCCTGAGCCGTTGGGGGTCCACACCTGCACGTTGGCGCCGTTGGAGCGGGAAGCCCCCGTCACGTCGAGCGCACGGCCGTCAGCAGCGCAGATAATCTCGTAGCAGCCTTCGCCGGCGATCTGGTCAACCCGACTGGGCGCGAACGCCTGAGCTGCCGTACCGTTGGGTTCGTAGACGCCGAGGGGGCACCCATCCCAGTCGCCCGCGCCGGACACATCGAGGGCCTGGCCGGATTCCACATTGACCAGCGCAATGCCACCGAGCGGCGCAGCCTCGACACGCCAACGCTGGGAGGCGGCAGGCACGCCCTCAGGAGCGAACGTCTGTGCAACCTTGGAGCCACTTTGGGTCAACAGCATTCCCGAGCAAAGCGCTTCCAGGCTCACGGTGCCATCTTCATACGTTGCCACGCGCCAACGCTGGGCGGGCGTGCCGTTCCACGACCATATCTGAGCGCCACCACCCTGGGCAAACGAGCCACCAGCTATTTCCAATGCACGAGCCGAACCCGTGCGCGCACGCAGCGACCAGAAGCCCTCGGGCAGAAGTTCCGTCACCGGTTCAAGCATAAAGGCCTGAGCAGGAGTGTTGTTCGCCGACCAGGTTTGCAGAGCAGTGCCGTTGGCGGTGGCGCCGCCGGCCACATCAAGCACGAGGCCGTTGGCCCGACACACCACTACATAGCCGCCCTCGGGAAGCGCCTTGAAGGCCCACTGGCGGTTCAGCGCCGACTCGCGCCCCCACTGCTGCACGCGCGAACCGGGAGCGAGGGAGCCCGCATCGGCATCGAGCAGCTTGCCGGAGCTGACCGAACGCAGTTCGTAGAAGCCCTCGTCGCTCGGCGTCACCGAAAACGCCTGCGCCAGGGAGCCGTTGCGCTCCCAGAGCTGCGCGGCCGCGCCATCGGTATCTGAGCCACCCGCGATGTCGGCAACCTTGCCGGACGCGGGATTCACCAGCGTGTAGATGCCCGCCGTGAGCGCTTCGCCACCAGGCACCACCGGGTTCGGGGAATACAGGGTAAACACCTGAGCCGCCGAATCAGTCTTCTTCGCCAGCACAAGGCGTGCGCCATCGGCATCGGCCCCACTTTGAACCGCCAGCACAAGCGTGGGATCAAGGAGGCTCACCAGCACATACGTGTTCTCAGCGGGCCCCGCAACAAGGCACCACCGCTGAGCGTCGGTGCCGTTGCGCGTCCACTGGTTCACGAGCGTGCCTTCCTCAGCACGCCCGGCCTCCACATCAAGTGCCTTAACCGTGCCTTCGCAAACCACCTCAACGTAGCCATCTTCGTCAGCAACAAAGCTGAAAGCTTGCGCGGCGCTCTTGTTCGAACGCCACAGCTGCACCCGCGCGCCGTCGGCTTGCGAGCAAGAGGCCACATCAAGCACGCGCGTGGGAGCGCATCCGGGCGACAGCGCAAACACCCCTTCCGGTGCGGGCGCGGGCGCAGGCATCTCCGGATCAGACGGGGTGGTCGGCACTTCAGGAACCTCAGGCTTTGCCAGCGGGTCAACCACACCCTCAGGCGCGGTGTCTTCCGAAGTACCGCCCTCGGAAGTTCCCGCCTCAGGCGCCACAGGCTCAGGCTCAGGCACGCCCGCCACTTCCCCGCCAACAGCGCCCGACACCTCGTCACCCGCGGGCACCGCGGGCTGCGGAGCCTCCACTTCGCCCGACCCACCAGCCGCCGGAGCCTCCAGCGCGTACGCCGGCACGGCAAAGAGGCTAAGCGACATGCTCAGCGCCATCGCAAGCACGCATCGCGCCAGCTTGCCCGCTCCATCCACCTTTTTCACAGTAGTTCCCCTCTCGTCGCGCTCGGCCGCCCGAGACACTAGTACCATCCGCACATGCTGTTCGAAGACGCCTCCACAATGCCGGCCGCGAGGAAGCGCGCCACGTCGTCTTGGCGTTTGAAATAGGTTTCCATATCTTCCTTGCGGTCGATGAACGCAATCTCGCAGAGAACCGAGGGCAAGCGTCCGCCGCACACCGCCAGCGCCGATTTCTTCATACCTCGGTCGGGCAAGCCCGTGCCGGTCACCAGGTAGGAATGCATGATCTTTTGGAATGCGGGCGAGCCAGCCGCCGCGTTGTAGGAGTGGATGTAGGTTTCCGTACCCGTGCCACCTGCGGCGTTGAAGTGGATGGAAAGGAACGTCGAGCAGCCCTTGGCCACCGCGTCGGGGTGGCGGTCCCAGTAGGCCTCGCCATACCCCACGATGTATTCGATGCCGCGGCGGTCGAGTTCTTTCGCCACCTTGTCCACCAGCTCTTCGGTCAGGTCACATTCGCGATAGCCCTGGCTGCACGCCCCCGCGTCCACGCGGCCGTCGCCGTTGCTGTTGTAGCCGTGACCTGCGTCCAGATACACCTTGAACGCCTTCGTGTGTTCAAGCGAGAACCGCTGTGCGGCCGTGTTGCGCAGGGGCGCGAGCGCCAGCGTACCGCCCGCATTCGTGAGGTACTCGCCCGTCCAGGCGGACTCCACGTAGTAGGTGTCGGAACCGTCGTTGGCCGGGTAGAAGCGCCAGGTCTGGTTGTCGCCCTCGGTGCGATCCCACTGCTGGAGCACCGCGCCCGTGCCGGTGTCAATGTCCAGGTAGCGCGACGAATGCACGTTGACGAAGTAGTAGCCGCCCCAGCCGTCGGCCAGCACCTTGAACTTCTGAGCGTAGCTGCCGTTCGCCGCAAAGAGCTGGACGCGCGCACCGTTGTGCCCGGCCGCCCCCTGGATGTCCACCACCGTGCCGTCGGTTGCGCTGCGCAGCACATAGGCACCCTCATCCACCGCCGTGGAGGTGTCGGTTTCCAGCAGCGTGAAGCGCTGCGCGGCGCTGCCGTTGCCCGTCCACACCTGCACGTTCGCGCCGTTCGCGGCCGAGCCTCCCGTCACGTCGAGGAACAGGCCATTCGCCTTTGAGCGGAACGCGTAGGCATCGCCGAAACGCACCGGCTTCCATAACTGCGCGTCCGAGCCGTTGTAGGTGTACTGCTGCACGTTCGTGCCGGGCACCTGACCAGCCGCAGCCACGTCGAACACCTTGCCCGAGGCCAGCGAGCGAATGACGCAGAAGCCATCGCCGCGCACCTCCACGTTAAACTTCTGCGCCCAGGTGAAGTTCGTGCGGTAGAGCTGCACGTTCGCGCCATCGGCATGACTTGCCGCGTCGATATCCAAGGCGTAGCGGCCGCTGAGCGCGCTTTCGATAACGTAAAGGCCCTCGTCAGGCATCACGTTTGCGGGCGCGTCGAACGTCCAGATTTGCGCGGCGGAGCCGTTGCTTTCGTAGGTTTGCACGTTCGCGCCGTCGAAGCGGCTGGCACCTGCCACGTCCAGCACGAGCCCGCTGCACGCTGAGATCACCGTGTAGCCAAGGCCGCCCGGCGCGCGCTCAACCGCCCACTTCTGAGCCGCGGAACCATTGGCGGCGTACTGCTGCACGTTCGCGCCGTTGGCCGCGGAGGCTCCGGCCACGTCAAGCACCTTGCCCGTGGCGAACGTTTCCACCGTGTAGTAGCCCGTGGTCTCGTCGTACACGAAAACGAACTCCTGGGCTGCCGTGTCGTTGCGCGTGTACATTTGCACGTTCGCGCCGTTATTCGTACTCGCGCTAGCCACATCAAGCACCGTGGTGCCGGCGCGCGACGAGAGCACATAGGTGCCGTCGTCAATGGTGCGCTCGGGGGCGTCCACGAAGAAGCGCTGGAAGCGGCTGTTGTCGGCCGAACGCACCACGAGTGCCGAGGCGTTGCGCGCGTCAAGCACGAGATCGCTTCTCAGCTTCGAGGCAAGGCGGTAGGAGCCGTCACCCGCGGCTACGAAGCGCCAGCGCTGGGCGTCGGTGCCATTGTCGGCATAGAGCCCCACCCGCGTACCATCGGCCGTCGAGGCGCTAGCCACGTCAAGCGCCTGCTCGGTTTGTACGTCTATCAGGGCATACCATCCGCCACCCACTGGCCTCAGGAAGAAGCGTTGGGAAGCGGCGGATGTGGACGCGGATAGCGTGAGCGTGGAGGCATTCCGTGCGTCAACCACGCGCGTGCGGTCGGCGGCCGAAGCGAGCGCGGCCACCTGGGGTAGATCCGTGGCCGTCGGGCCTGTGAGCGCGCGCAGGGCGATGTCCTCATCTTCGGACGGGTCGGCTGCTTCCGTGTCTTCCGCATCCGCGTCAGGCGCGTCCGCGTCGCCCGCAGCGGGGTCAACGGTCTCGGTGCCTGGCGTGTCGCCTCCCTCGCCGGGAAGCGCCTCGTCGTCAGGCGAGGGCACCTCAGGGGTGCTGGGGGTTTCGACCTCCGGCCCGGGAGCAGGCGCTTCGCCATTGTCACTTTCAGGAAGGGCGCCTTCCCCACCCGTTCCGGGCACCTCTTCCGTAGCCGCAGCACCTCCCAAAGCCGCATTCTCGGCGGCCAGCGCTGATGCCGGCGCGAAGACCCACAGCGCCAGCGCTACGGCCAGGACGGATGAAAGGAACGCGTGCGCGCCGCGGCGCGCGGTGGGAGTATTACGCATAGCTGGGCACCACATATCTCAACTCGGGGTCAACCACGCCGCTCGCGACGTAGCACTGGTTCATCAGGCGGGCGATCTTCTTCGCCCACTGCACGTCGGTGGCGTACTGGTGCCACCCGTAGGCGTGCGTGGCATTGCTGGATGCAACGTCCCATTTCATGGCGTAGAGCGTGGGTTGGGCGTTTCCGGACGTGCGGTACACGTAGTTCGAAGCAATCCACTTCGCCGCGCCTTCCACGGCTGCGTCGATGCTACTCCAGCCATTCTTGATGGCCGCTTCAATGCCGTACTTGTGCGGGTCGGAGTCGTAGGCTCCAATGCCGAACAGGTTGTAGTACGTGCCCGGCTCGTAGCCCGGCAGCTCTGCACGGTACCAGTTGCCGTCGGTGCCCAGGTAGTCGTAGCCCGTGCCGTCGTAGTAGGCGCCCTTCGCCAAGCGCGAGAAGCCCCAACCGCTCTCAAGGCACGTGTGGGCCGCAAGGTACACCTCATTCAGGTTGTAGCGTTTCGCTGCAGCAACAAAGGCTGCGCCCTTGCCTTCCAGAACGCCGCCCTCACCGTTGGTGGCCAGGTAGCCATCGAGCTGCCAGCCCTCAAGACCCGTGTAGACGCGCAGGTCAGCGAACTGGTTGAAATCCGCGCCGCCACTGTTGTTCGGGTCGAGCGCGCCGCGCAGCTCTTCATCTGAGATGTCAGTAATATAGGGGTTGCCCGCGCGCTGGTAGCCCATCATCTCTTCAAGCGTGATGCTAAGAAGGTCGTTGCTCACCGCACCGGCTTCCACCAGCTTGAACTTCTGGGCGGCCGTGTCGTTGGACCCGTAGATGCCCACCGACACGCCATTTGCGGCAACGCCAGCTTCCACATCGAGGCACGACTCACCGCCGCCCACTACGGCGAACAGGCTGTAGTACCCGCCGCCCGCATACTCGAAGCGCCACGCCTGCGCACGGTTGGTGGGATCGCTCTCCCACTGCTGCACCGTGCCCGCGCCCGTTGACGCGTCCACCTGGCTGTCGCGCACGTCGAGCGCCTTGCCCGACCCCAGGCACACGAGGCGATACGTGCCGTCAGCCTGGCGCGACACCTGGAACTTCTGCGCCGCCGTGCCGTTGGACTGGTACACCTGCAGAAGGGCCCCGTTGGCGGACGAGCCGTCACGCACGTCAAGCACGTAGGAACGATCAATGGCGCTCTGCACCGTGAACAGACCTTCCACGAAGGGAGCCGTCTCAACAAGCTGCCACTTCTGGGCCTCGGAGCCGTTGGCGACATGCACCTGCACGTTCGCGCCATTCGCCGCCGAGGCACCAGCCACGTCAAGCAGCTGGCCCGTCTTTTTGTTGACGAGCGCCACACAGCCGTCACCCGCAATGGAGGCGCGCCATAGCTGCGCGTCGGATTGGGTAGGCGTGCGCAAGCTCACGTTGGGGCCCACGCCGCCGTCCACGTCCAGCACCAGGCCCGACTTCGCGCACTCAAGCGTGTAGAAGCCCTTGCCCTTCGCCGTCACCTGGTACTTTTGCGCCAGGCTGCCGTTGGAAGTATAGGTTTGTACATTCGTGCCGCTGGTTTCCCCGCCCGAGGCCGCGTCAAGCACAGTGCCGAGCGCGCTTTTCACTTCGAAAAGGCCCTCGTCTAAAAGCTGTGCTTCGTGGAAGTTCCACGCCTGCGCGCTCGTGTTGTTAGGCGTCCAGGTTTGCACGTTAGCACCGGACGTGGCTGACGCACCTGCCACGTCAAGCACGAGGCCGCTGCACGCGGCGCGCACGATAAACGTCCCGTCGCTGCGTGTTTCAATGGCGAAGCGCTGGGCGAGCGAGCCGTTCACTTCGTACTGCTGCACGTTTGCGCCGTCGTACCCGCCCGCGCCCGCCACGTCAAGCACCTTGGCCGAGGCGGCATTGCGCAGCGTGTAGTAGCCGCTTTCCTCGTCGTAGGTTGCTTCGAACTTCTGGGCGAGCGTGCCCTCATCAGACCCGAGGCGCACGTTCGCGCCATCCGTCGACGAGCCGCCCGCCACCTCAAGGGCAAGCTTGTTCGAAAGCGCCGAGATCACCGTGTACACGCCGTCCTCAATGACGCGGCCGGGGGCCTGCTTGAACGTCCAGGTTTGCGCCGGCGTGCCGTTTGCGGCGTACTGCCATACGTTCGTGCCGTTCTCCATGCCGCCCCATTGCAGATCGAGCACCTTGCCTGAGCAGCCCGAACGGATAACATAGCCGCCCGTGACCGCCTCCACACTCCAGAGCTGCGCGGCGCCGCCATTCGCGGCATACTGCTGCACGTTCGCGCCGTCATCCGGCGAGGCGTTGGTCACGTCAAGCAGCTTGCCGGACGCCACATTGCGCAGCGTGTAGTAGCCCGAGGCCTCGTCATACGCAACGGCGAAACGCTGCGCGGCGCTCCCGTTCGCGGTGTAGATTTGCACGTTGGCGCCATTCGCAGAAGAGGCGCCCGCGATGTCGAGCCCCTTGTCGGGTGCCGCCAGCGTGCGCACCTCGTACAGGCCATCTTCCACCGTGCGCGCCGCCTCGCGCAACGCAAAGCGCTGAGCAGGGGAATTGTTGTACGTGTACAGCTGCACGTTCGCGCCGTTGGCCGCCGAGCCGTCAGCCACGTCAAGCACGAGCGCGCCCGTGAGGCCCGAAGTGGCCGACGACAGCGCCGAGGCCACCACATACGCCCCGCCGCCCACGTCAACGATCTTCCACTTCTGCGCGAGCGAGCCGTTGCGCTCGTACTGCTGCACGTTCGCGCCCGCCTCCGCTCGGCCGGCCTCAACATCAAGCACCTTGCCCGACGCAACGTTTACTAAATAGAAGTAGCCGCTACCCGCCGCCTCGGCGCGGAAGCGCTGCGCGGGAGAATTGTTATCCGTGTACTGTTGCACGTTCGCGCCGTTGGCCTTCGAGGCCGCCGCCACGTCGAGCACCTTGCCCGAGGCCTGGTTGGCAAACACGTAGATGCCCTCGGCCTTGGCGGCCGCTAGCTCAATGCCGCTTGGTTCAGCCGTAGGTTCAGGCTCTTCGGATGCGGGCGCTTCCGGTTCCGCAGGCGAGGGAACGCCATCCTGGGGGGACGCGGGCCCTTCCGGAGTGTCTACGGGAGCGCCACTTTCGGGCACTTCGCCTGTGCCTACGCCCTCCGGCTGCGATTCGGTTTCCTCACGCGGTGCGGCGGTTTCGCCACCTTGCACGCCTTCGATTTCCGCCGCCCATCCGTATGTGGGCGTCAACGCCAGGCACAACATCACGCACAACAGCGTCTTCGCTCGCTTTGCCATACACGCTTCCTTCTTCTCGTCGTTTTCCTGTGTCTATGATACCATCCTTCGCCAATGCCCCACCTGAAGAGCCTTCTCACCTCGCCGAAGCGCCGCACCTTTTTCCGTGCGCGGCAGCTGGTGAAGAAAACGAGCAGGTGCGCCCGCTTCCGCCAACACGCGCAAGTCACTCGTCATTTGCTGGTATCATACCGGGGAAGCCATCTTGAGTCCTTTTGCCTGCAAGAGAGGGAATGCATGATCCGCAACAGAGAAGGCGCGCACGAGCGTCCCGCCGTATCGATACCCGTGTACGCCCTGGTCACCGCGCTTTTGGTCGCGTGCTTCCTAGGCGTGGGCGTGCTCAACAACGCCGCGGCCGTGTATCAGGGAACCTCGTATGACCCCTCCATTCGCCACTATGCCGACCACGATCAGTACGCTCGGCTTGCCGACGCGCTTTTGCACGGCTCCGTTTCGCTTGACCTTCCCGTGCCCGATGAGCTGGCCGAATTGGAAAACCCCTACGCGTTTGAGAACCGCGACGCCATTCAAGACGGCGGCAACGTGCCTATCTTTTGGGATCATGCTTTTTATGAGGGGAAGTACTACTGCTACTTCGGCGTGGTGCCGGCGGTGCTGCTGTACGCGCCGTATCAGCTGATCACGGGCTCATGGCTGGCCACGCCAGCGGCCGTAGCGTTTCTGGGATCGTGCTTTCTTGTGTGCGCGGCGCTGTTGCTCTACCGCGTGGCGCGGCGGTGGTTCGCGCGTTCCGCCACTACGGGCTCGCTCGTGCTGGTGCTGTTGTGTATGTTCGCGGGCAGTAACGTGGTGTATCTGGGCTTTGTGCCGACGTTTTACTCGGTGCCTATTCTCACGTCCATGGTGTTCACTATGTTGGGGCTGTGGTTTTGGATGGGCGCGCGACGCGAGGGTGGGACGAGCGGTGCCCATGGCGGCGTGACGCTTTCGGCGTGGCATCTGGCAGCGGGTTCAGCGTGCATGGCGCTTAACCTGGGGTGTCGCCCGCAGTTTATGTTGGCGTGTTTCTTGGCACTGCCGCTGTTCTGGCGCGAGATAACGCGCGAGCGCCTGTTATTCTCGCGCGCGGGACTGGGTTCGACCCTTGCGGCGCTCGTTCCGTTCGTTGTGGTGTTTGCGCCGCTGTTTGCTTATAACTATGTGCGGTTTGGCTCGCTGCTTGACTTTGGCAGCTTCTACAACCTTACCGGCTTCGACATGATTGGTTACAACCAAAGTTGGCGCCTCACGCCGGTGCTGTTGTTCTACTACCTGATCCAGCCCTTCAACCTGTCTGGAAGTTTCCCGTTTGTGCAGGCGACCGACCTCACCTACCCCGTGAGCTGGGCGCCGTTCGAGCCCATGTACGGGGGGTATTTCTGGCTCGTGCCCTGCGCGCTTTTGGTGCTGGCTCTGCCCGTTGTGCGCCGCGAGTTGAAGCAGCGGAATTTGTGGGGAATCAGCCTGCTCATGCTGCTGTTCGCCGCCGTGGTGCTGGTAGCCGACGCGCGCACGGCTGGCATTACACAGCGCTACTTCAGCGACTTCGGCTGGTACCTCATGCTGGTGGCCGCCTTCGTACTGTTCTCCCTCCAAGCGCGCGCTGGCGAAAAGGAAGAGAAGGGAGCGCGCAACTACCGCATCCTGGTTGTTGTGCTGGCAGTGAGCCTTGGCATATCGGCCCTGGTAGGGCTGCTGTCGCTGTTCTCACCCGTCCACTACGCTTCCATTGCAGCCCTCAACCCCGCCCTCTACGACGCAGTCGCAGGCTTATTCGGCTAGCGAAGAGGCCATTCCCCCATACAACAATCGGCGCGGTCCGCAAGTTAAAGCGAGCCGCGCCGATTCTATTCATGTACAGTGGCGGGAAACCCTACAGAGCTTCTTTGTACTTCTCGAAGAAGGCGTCGGGGTCGGCCATCAACTCTTGGGCGATGCCCCAGTCGTAGTCGTTGAAGCTTTCATGACGCAGCATTCCCTCGGCTTCGGCCTGCTTGAACTCTTCGGCCCAGCGGCGCACAAACTCAAGGCGGCACTCCACGGCAATGCGGTTGTAGTTCCACCGGTACGTGTCCAGCTTCATGGCGTTGAGCAGCGGTGCAAACGTCGCGAAACGCTCGGGGTCTTCGCGCAGAAACGCCTCGGACGTGGCGTACTCGCCGCACACCTCAAACACCTTCGCCGCCGACTTCACCGACGAGCCGGCGTTGTCCACGCGGTAGTGCAAGTAGGCGGGCTTGAGCAGAGCCACCCGGCGTGCGGCAAACCACACGCGCTGCACAAACGACGTATCCTGAAACGACGCCCCCGGCGTCTCATTGAAGCGAATGCCCTCGTCAACCAGCATCTGGCGGCGGTAGAGCGCCGTCCAAATAATGGGCAGCACCTTCACCACGGCCTGCATCTCGCGCGGATCGAACACCTTCTTGTAGGGAAAGCCCGCGAACGGCTCCTGCGGGGCATCTTTGCCGTCGCAGAACTCGAAGTAGTTCGACTTCACAAGATCCAAGTCGTGGCGCGACGCGAACTTGTACAGCTGCTCGAACATCTCGGGCGAGGCGAAGTCGTCGGATTCCACAATGCCAAGGTAGCGCCCGCGCGCCGCGTCGAGCCCGCGGTTCATGCTGGCGCCGTAGCCCGAGTTCGGCTTATCCACAATGCGGAAGCGCTCGTCCGCTTCAGCATACGAGCGCAGAATGTCGAGCGAGCCGTCGGTCGACCCATCGTTGATGCAGATGAATTCAATCTCTTGCAGCGTCTGCGCCTTCAGGCTGTCCAGACACGCAGGCAAAAAGCGCTCCACGTTGTACACCGGCACGAGCACCGACACTGCCAGCTCGCCGGGTGCAAGCGGCTTCTTTCGCGCGAACAAACCCATAACCATCCTAACCGTCGAAGATGAAGCCCAAAACGGGGCATTTTGCCAATCGGCTTCCATGGATTATAATGCAAACCGCTTGCGTCGCGTACCACGCCGCCAAGCACTCTACCAAAACCAACCCACGCGCGAAAGCCCTCTATGAAACCTAACGTCTCCATAATCATTCCCATCTACAACGTGAAGCCGTTCCTTGAGCAGTGCCTGGAAAGTGTGCTGGCGCAGGACATGCCCGAGATTGAAGTCGTGTGTGTGGACGACGGCTCAACCGATGGCTCAAGCGACATCATCGACCGTTTCGCCGCACGCGATGAGCGCATTGTGGCCGTGCACAAGGAGAACGGCGGCTACGGCAAGGCCGTGAACAGGGGGCTCAAGCACGCCACGGCCGACTATATTGGCATCGTGGAGCCTGACGACTACGTGGATCCCACCATGTACCGCACGCTGTGGGAAGCTGCGCAGCGCCACGGGTGCCCTGACGTGGTGAAAGCCGCCTACTGGCGCGTGTGCGCTGCGGGCACCGAGGAAGAGCATATGCTGCCCGCAAACTACCTGCACTGTGTGAGCAAGGTGGACGAACCTTTCCAGCTGGCCGAGGATGCCGAGTTTCTGTTCCATCACCCGAGCATCTGGTCGGCCATCTATCGCCGGTCGTTTTTGGACGAGCACAACATCCGCATGCGCGAAATCCCGGGCGCTGGCTGGGCTGACAACCCCTTCCTCATGGAAACGCTCGCGGAGGCGCGCACGATTGTGTACGTGGACGAGCCGCTGTACTTCTACCGCGAGTTCAACGTGGGCTCGTCAAGCAACGTGAAGGACCCGTCCATCATTTATGGCCGCTGGCTTGACATGGACGACATCGTGAAGGCCCAGCACATCACGGCACCGCGCATCCTGGAAGGCCACTACAACCGCGGCTGCGCGTACCTGGAAATGCTGAACGACGACTTCGACGTGGAAGATCCCGAGATCAAGCGCAACATTAAAGCCATGGTGGCGCGCATCGACTACAACGCGGTGATTACCTCGCAGAAGATCCCACAGAACTACAAAGACGCCTACCAACGCCACGTAAGCGCCCCCGCCCGCCTCACCCACAAGATAGGCCGAGTGTTTAAGTAGACGCTCTTTTCCAGGCAACAAAACTGTGCGCCACCAGGCGCGCAGTTTTGTTATGGAACTCGTGCATTAAGTGTCTATCCGCGTACCTTGCGCAACACGTCTACTGCTTTGCGGGGTAGGAATGTTACGGTGCGGCCTACGCGGTAGCTTACTGAGCCGTAGAATTCGTCGATTTCGGCGCGCTGGCGGGCGTTGTCCTGCTCGAGGGCGCGAATACGACGCTGCAACTCGTCGATGCGGCGGAAGTTTTCCTCGCGCAGGTACTGGTCGGCCGGCTGCTCCAGCAGAAGCAGCGCGCGCTCGTAGTCGCGCGCCTCGTAGAACCAGCCGCGGTCGTACTTCTCAAGCTCCACCACCTCACGCAGCGCCTGTACCGCAAACGGCCCAAACGCAAGCACAGCCTCCTTCGCGCGCAGCGAGTCCATCCAACCAAAGAAGCTGGTCAGCACCGAATTCACAAACGACTTCTCCAGCCGCTCAAACTGCCCCGCACTCACCAAATCTTCCTTGAGGGCGCGATAGCTCTCCACCAAGGCAGCGGCCACCCGCGCGGCGCGCTCGGGCACGAGATGTGTGTGCGGCTGCATTTCCAGCAAATACCCGTTGATGGGACAAATGCTCGAAGCGCCCAGAAGCGCGCCCGCCACACTTTTCACGTCGGCCGGTGCCACGGGATGCGCCAGCAGATGCTCGCGACGGAACAGCTTATTGCGCGCGCTCAGCGACGAGAACGTGAACAGCCGCTCAGGCACCTCGCCCGGCGCAAACGTTTCGCGCTCGTCGGCCTGCCCCGTGCCCGTCGGGTCGGACAACATCTTGAGGTCGCGGCACATATCCTGCGTGCGCAGGTTGTGGAAGCCGTCGCGAATAGTCACCACATCCGCGCCCGTTTCCGCAGCGCGCTCGTGCATGAGTTGAAGTGCGTTCGGATCGTAGCGGTCGTTCAGATTCGCGAACAGCACATAGGCACCGCGTGCCTCGGCCACCGCGCGCGCGTAGAGCGACGCCGCATCCTCGCCCGCCTCGGCGCTTATCACGCGGGCACGGGCGTCATCCTGAGCGCACGTGCGCAGCGCGGCCGACATGCGCTCATCGAGCCCATCGTCCACGCAGAGCAACTCCACACGCTGCTCGAACTGGTTCGCCACCGACACGAAGCCCTCATCAATGCTGCCAGCACCCACGGCCGAGGCCACCACCGTAATGACGGGCTCCTCCTGCGCCACCGCGCGCGCCGAGCGAATGAACCCAAGGGCGCGCCCCGCGATTTCATCCACATCCCCACACGCATCCACCAGCTCGTGCTCGGCCAAAAAGTTCTCAAACGCTTCCGCAAACTGCACGCGGTCGTCGAAACTCATAAACTGCACGTCGTCGAACAGGAAGTTCCCCGCCCAGGTCAAAAGCTCGCCCTGGTGCCCGCGCAGAAAGCCGCGACGCTCCCACTCCCCCACCACGTACTGCACAATCTTGAAGTGCAGGTTCACCTTGCGCGTGCGGTCGGCGTAGAACGTGTCGATGGCCGACCCCTCGCGCTCGCAGCGATAGTGGTAGAAGCGGTCGGAGCAAAACGCCACGCACGACGCGTACGGGAACGTGCAGAACTGAAACGCGTTGTCCTCGCCCAGCTTCAACTCTTCGTTGAATCTCAGCTGGTGAATGTCAAGCAGCGGACGCGCGTACAGCTTGTTGCACATGAGCGGGAACGACCCCGTCTCCTGGAACAGCGCGCGCACCCCTTCGCTTTTGTACGAGATGTCGTGCGTATCGAAGCACCGGTCGATCCACGCCACACTGGGAAAGGTCTCGCCACCGAACACCACGATGTCGGCCTTTTCGCGCCGCGCCACGTTCACCAGCTTTTCGCAGGTGTTGGGCTCGATGAAGTCGTCGGAGTCCACGAACAAAATGTAGTCGCCGCGCGCGTTGTCCAGCCCCACGTTGCGCGCATGGGATACACCAGCGTTCTCCTGATGGATCACTCTCACGCGCGCGTCGCGGGACGCATAGTCATCCAACCGTGCACCCGAACCATCGCTTGAACCGTCGTCGATACACAACACCTCAATATCGGCCAGCGTCTGGCCCAGAATGCTGTCCAGGCATGCCTCCAGGTAGCGTTCCGTGTTGTACACGGGAACAATGACGGTGACGCTCGGGGCGCTCTGCTGCGTTTGATCGGTGGTTTCGGCCATATGAGCTTCCTGCCTTCCTGCGGCTTATTCGGTTTCCTTCGATTCCCCTGGTTGCTTATGTGATAACACAGTCCGTTGCACAAGGCGCGGAATATAGCACAGCGCTTGACCCACTTTTTGCTCGGCGGCGTTCATGTGCTCGTTGAACGTTGCCTGCAATGTCTCGTAGTTCTCATGCGAGACGGCCAACTCATCGCGCACCGACGCAAGCTCTTCCCGCAGAGCATCGGACACGCGGGCAGCGTCGTCAAGTTCGTGCTCAAAGTGTTTTCGCTGCGCTTGTTTGTCGTAATATTCCACCGCTGCGCGATAGCTGTTCACGTCGCGCTCTTCGGCAGCCTCGGAAAACAGCCGGAACGCGTAATCAGCCGGATTGAGCTCCTGCACATCGTGCAGAAATTCCTTGTAGCCCTCTTCCAGAAACACGGACTCGTCGGCGTCGAGAAGGCCCAGATCGCGCAAGCCCCCCTCATCCACCAGGGCGCGGCGCACCGCAGAGAAGCCCTCGAAGGTGCGCAGCGTATGCAAATTGTAGCGGCATCCGTCCACCGCCCAGTTGGCGTAGGCAACAAATAAATCGTCGAAGAGGCCTTGCGCTTCCAAGAAGGCCTTGAGGTTTTTGAACGCCACCAAAAAGTCGAGCGGGTGCTTGTCCTTGCCCGCCATCACGTTGCCGCCGGTACCTTCGCGGTGGTAGACAAGCGCCTCGTCCACGCACGTGATGCGCTCGGCCAACACCAGCGCCGGCGCGGAGAACATGAGGTCTTCGGTCAGGTGAATGTCTTCCTGGTAGCGCAGGTTGTGCGCTCGCACAAACGACGTTTTCATCACCTTGTTCCAGGGGTAGTTCCCGAACGCGCGGAACAGCCACGACGGGTTGTCGCGCCACGAGAACACGTCTTCGGGGTAGCGGTCGCGCAGCACACACCACCACGCGCGCAGCGGCACACCCACGCGCTGGTCGAACTGGTTGAAGGGCAGCACCACAATGTCGGCGTCGACGGACTCAAGCTGCGCCACGGCCACTTCCAAAAGCCGCGTGTCCACGTAGTCGTCACAGTCGAGGAAGTAGAGGTAGCGCCCGCGCGCCCGGTCGATGCCAACATTGCGCGCCGCGCCCGGGCCCTTGTTCTCCTGCCGGATAACCACAAAGCGCTCGTCGCGTGCAGCGTAGGTGTCAAGCAGGCTGGCCGAGGAATCGGTAGAGCCGTCATCCACGCACACAATTTCGATGGCGTGCAGCGTCTGTTTAGCCAGGCTATCGAGGCATTCTGCCAGGTAAGCTTCGGCGTTATACACGGGAACCACAACACTAACCAGCGGTGCATCTGACGACATGTCCGTCCTTGTCTTTCGAGTCCTGCAAAAAGCCGCCACGCGGCTCTGTGCATAGTGTACCGCACAAACCCCAAACCCTCAGTTTCTTCAACAGGATAAGAAAAGGTGCCTTGAGGGAAAGCGGCGGAAGGTGTGGTGGCAAATGCCTCGTAGGAAATTCGGTTGAAGTTTCACAAAAATCACTCTTGCCAAGAGGCGCGTGCTTTGCAATAATGTTCGGGCTGCGCTCCGCAGGGAGCAACGCCTTCGTCCCCATAGTCTAGAGGTCAGGACGCGGCCCTTTCAAGGCTGAGACACGAGTTCGATTCTCGTTGGGGGCACCACACTTTACATCCCCGGTTGCTTAGGCAGGCGGGGATGTTTTCGTTTTCGCGGGAAGTAGGCTGGGAAGTTGGGACACCACCACGCCGGCGAGAATAATGATAACACCGGCGGCTTGGAGGGCATCCACGGGCTCGCCGAGGGCGAACACCGAGATGAGAATGCCACAGGGTAGCTCAGACGACGCCATAATGGTGGACAGGCCGCACGGAAGATGCGGCGTACCAATGCCGAACAGTACCACGGGTATCAGCAGCCCAAATGCGCCCAGGATGAGGCCATACTTCCAGATACCCGCCTGCAGCGCGCCGCTTACGAAGTATGTTGGGCACACGGCGAAACCGAGGACGCACGCGCCCAGGCACACGATGAGACCGCGCTGGATAGGCGGCAGGCCCACGCCGATGCGGCCCGACAGAAACATGAAGAGCGCCGTGCTGACCGCGGACAAAAGCCCGCACACCACGCCGAGCGGGTCCACGTCGGCAAGCGTCTCGGAGAAAAGGCCGCTCGCGAGAAGCGTGCCACCTAAGATGATAACGGCCGCTGCCAGCTCAGCGCGGTGGGGGCGTCGGCGGGTCACCGCAATTTGTATGACCACACCAATCCAGGTGAACTGGAATAACAGAGTGATGGCGACAGCCACGGGAAGCTTCGTCAACGCGAAATTGTACAGCACGCAGGTGGTGCACGTAGTGAGCCCTAGTCCCATGAGTTTGGCAATCTGTATCGGCGCAAGCCGCACGGGCCGCTTACCTCGAAGCATCTGTATCGCAAGAACCACAGCAAACAAAAGCGCCCCGAACAAGGGTTGACTGGCGACAATCTGCGTCCAACCGAAGCCGTCCATGAGGGCAAACTTCACGGTGGTAGCCATGACGCCGTAACTGGCCCCGCCCGCAAACACGAGCGCTGAATATGTGAGGGTGTTTTTTCGCATGGGGTTCATTCTAGCGCAACAGTGCCGAAGCGGCGCACGAACGACATGTCTCCAGCAGCCGCATGAGCCTCTTGGAGGCAAAACGTAACTTAAAGATTACATTTTTTGCCGTTTGACCGGCACTTTTGTTGTGAATAACATTTCAGTGTGACATGAAATACGTGCCCAGTCACTACTTATTCTAAGTAAAAAGATAAGCTATGATGTATTTGCAAGGTGGATAGGGAGATGAGGGAGCTTGCGTCCAAGCAGGACAAGAACTTCCTATCCGTCTTGCCGTTCATTTAATTGAACGGCAAGACGACTGAGTGTCGCGTGAACACGGATCGCACTACATATCGCTGAAACGTCAGATATGAGCGTCAAAGGCGAACTCTCAACGGCCTTCGTGGTCGGCTTTCGTTCCCAGATAGGTTTTCACCATGTGCAGCGTGTTGGCTGGCCCTGTGTTTTTGAGCGTGTACCAGCCCTCGCGCACCAAACTTCTCACGTAGGGCAGCTTCGGGAAGTCACGCTCAGGCTTGCCGGTGAGTAACAAATACAAGCGCTTATAACCAGGCGAAATATTGTCATCGGTGAGCACTAATTCCTCGTTCATGCGCGCCATCATGCCGCGCGCCGCCTCGCGCACGCCCGGGCAGTCAAGGCCCACCGTCTCCAAGATGCCGCCCAGGTAGGTAAAGCCGCGGCTGTTGTGGGCTTTCCACACACGCTCGTCGCGCACACCAAGAGTATCCAGCGCGTTCGCCATTTCCTGCCAGCGCTCGATGGGCAGAAGCGGATTCGCCTTATGGAAGGCGAGCGTCTTTTCCTCGGTTTCCTCGCGGTAGCAGTAGAACGGCTCGTCGAGGTAAGCAATGGCGTCGGTCTGGCACAGCGTCTCGATGAGGAACGGGTTGTCGGCCCAACCGGAGCCGGGATACTCGCGAAAGCGGATGCCCTTTTCGCGCAGAAAATCCGCGCGGTACACGGCCGACCAGATGGAAGGATGGTGGCACAGAAGGTGCGCCGCCTCGCCGATGGAAAACGGCTGGCGATGAGGGCGAATGCGACTATGGTAGCTGCAATGAAGCTTGCGCTGCTGCGGCGTGTCGGGATTGATGATACGCCAATAGGGCGTCTTTATGATATCGACGGACGCATCGAGCGTCTGCGCGAAGGCCAGCATGCGCTCGTACATGGCGGGTTCAATCCAGTCGTCGGGTTCCAGAATGGCAATCCACGTGCCACGCGCCTCGTCCATACCACGGTTGCACGTGGCCCCGTAGCCCTGATTCCCCTTGTCAATGACGCGAATGCGCGGGTCTTTGGCCGCGTGCGCCTGCATAATTTCCAGGGAGCGATCCTTGCTGCCGTCGTTTAAGCAGATGATTTCAATGTCTTTGAGCGTTTGCGCACAAATGCTTTCAAGAGCCTGATCAAGGTAGGGTTCTGCGCCGTACACGGGGACGACGACGGAGAGGATGGGCGGGTTTACCATGCGTACTTCTTCGCTTCCTGTCGCGATCTCGTTCAAGCGCCCATAATACCACAAGGCCTGAGACTACCGCTCATTGGCAAAAGAGCCCCGAGAGTCCCCTTCCCCCGTGGGTTCCGCCTCAGGCAGAGGCACGACGGGCCTCGCCTGGAAGTCGTCACCATCAAAACCGCATCCGGAACGTGGGGAAAAGTTTCCGCTTGAAGGGCAGTTGAGGTATGATGAAGGGTATGGAACACGACGATACGGCAGCCTTGTATACTTCTGACGCACGCCCAGACGGGTCGACCCACGTGCAGGCACTGGCGACGCGCAAGGACGGCGCGTCGGTTGATTTGACGGCTGCGCCCGTCGACGAAGACGCGGCTACCCTCCCTGATGAAGAGGCGGCTATCCCTGCTGACCAGGACGTAGCCACACCGCTGCGGCCGCGGGTTATTGTGATGCATGCTTCGGTGGGCTCGGGGCATCGCAGTGCGGCGCTGGCCATTGCCCAGGCCTTCGAACTGCTGCGCGACGAAGCGGCGGCGCGGCGCGCTGCGGGCGCGGCCAACTACGACGGCGCGGCAAGCGCCCTGCCCCCCATTCCCGAGGACTACGAGGTAGAAGTGCTCGACGTGCTTGACTGGGGGCGCATCAAGTTCGACGGCGACCATGCCGCCTCGCTCTTCACGGGTGCCACGCGTCCCATCTATGACCTCACCTGGCGCTATACGCTCACCGGTCGCCTTCTGTGGGCCGGCGGCTCGGTGTGGTCGCGCATCATGTTCCCCGCGTTTACTGAACACGTACGCAAAACGCGCCCGTTCGCCGTGGTGTGCACACACATCACGGCCGCCAACGTGGCGGTGGGTGCGCGCATGCTGTCCGGCGTGGAGTTCCCCATTGTGTGCGTGCCCACCGACTACGAAACCGAGGGCCTCTGGCCCCATCGTGGCGCCGATGTGTTCTGCGTGGCGAACGAATCGATGGCTGAAACTCTGCGCGCGCGCAAGCTGCCCGAGGAACGTATTCACATCACGGGCATTCCCACACGCGAAGACTTCCGCCGCCCCTATGACCAGCGCGAAACGCGCGAGCGGTGGGGGCTGCCGCAGGACAAAACCGTCGCGCTTGCGCTGGCTGGCGCTCACCTGCCGCGCCCCTACGTGCACTTTCGCGAGGCGCTGGACAAGCTCTTACCCTACGTGCACCGCTTCCAAGGCTTACACCTGGTGCTCATAGCCGGACGCGACGAAACCTACGCGCGTCACCTGCGCCAAGCGGTGGACGATCTGGGGCTTTCCAACGTCACAATACTCGACTACGTGGAGGACATGGCCGCGCTCATGGCGGCAAGCGACCTCGTCATCTGTAAGTCGGGCGGCCTCGTGGTGACGGAGTGCCTCTGCGCGCAGGTGCCCATGATTCTGCTCGGCCGCGCCTATGGCCAGGAGAAAGTGAACGTACGCATGCTCACGGCACTGGGCGCCGCCATGCATGTCACCACGGCGCGCGAGCTGCTGGACGCGCTGCGCCACATTGAGAAGAACCCGGAGAGCATCCGCTCTATGCTCATCAACGGCTCCTTTTTGCGCCATCCCGACGCGGCGCGCGATGTCGCCCATGCGACGTTTGAAGCCGCCCAGCACCCGAAAAGCCCCGATGACCCCTTGCGCAAGAAACACTTCCTGCGCTTCTACTGGGGCGGCAAGCCCGCCCACACACGCTAACGAACCGGGTGGCGCTCGAAGGCGCATGCCCCCTGCTCATCGAAAGGAACGAACCGCACCTATGACCGACTTCACCGAACTGGGCCTCTCGCAAAAGACCCTCGACGCCGTTGCGCGCCTGGGCTACGAGGCCCCTACCCCCGTGCAGGAGCAGGCCATTCCGCTGGTACTGGAAGGCCGCGACCTCATTGCCGCCGCCAAAACGGGCACGGGCAAAACAGCTGCTTTCTCACTGCCCGCGCTGGATGGGCTCGAGCACGCCAAGGGTGGCCAGGGTCCGCTCATGTTAGTGGTTACCCCCACGCGTGAGCTGGCACAACAGATTGGCGAGGTGTGTTCTTCCATTGCCGTATCCACGCACCACCGCATTGCCACCGTGGTGGGCGGGCTGTCCTACGAGCCGCAAATCAGCAAGCTCAAGCGCGGCGTGGATGTGCTCATTGCCACGCCGGGGCGCCTCGTGGACCTCATGGAGCAGGGTGCCGTGCGTTTGGGGGATGTGGAAGTGCTCGTGCTGGACGAGGCCGACCGCATGCTTGACATGGGCTTTCTGCCGTCCATGCGAAAGATCATTGGCGCCACACCCGACACCCGCCAAACGCTGCTATTCTCGGCCACCATCGACCGCTCTATCATGAACAGCGTGGGGAAACTGCTGCATGACCCCGCACTGGTGGAAATTGCCCACAAGGGCGAAACGGCCGACACGGTGGAGCAGTTCATTGTGCGCACCCCGCAAACACTGAAGCCTGCCCTGCTCAAGGCCGTGCTGGCGGAGAAGGGGGCGCGGCGCGTCATCGTGTTCACGCGCACCCGCAGCCGCGCCGATGCCACGTGTCGCCGTTTGAAGAAGGTGGGCTACACGGCTGAGGCCATTCACTCCGACCGCTCACAGAACCAGCGGCGACGCGCACTCGACAACTTCGCCGACGGCACCACCGACGTGTTAGTGGCCACCGACGTGTTGGCTCGCGGCATCGACGTGGAGTGCGTCGACCACGTGATCAACTACGACTTGCCCACGGTGCCTGAGGATTACGTGCACCGCATCGGCCGCACAGGCCGCGCTGGCGAGGAAGGCTGGGCCATTTCGTTTGTGAGCCCCGAGACCGAAGAGGCGCTGCGTGACATTCAGAAACTGGTCAAGCGCGAGATTCCCGAGATGGAGATAGCCTCGTTTGACGAGCAGGCCGCTCTTGCCGAGTCCGCCGCACATGCCACGCGCAAGGCAGCACGCACCGACCCCGACATCGCCCAGGCCGCTCGTGAGCTGGCCCGTCGCGAGCGCCGCAAGGAGAAGGCGCGCGAAGCGACCGCTGAGGGTACGCCCGCGAAGGGGCCGCAGCAGGGAGCAAAGAAGCGCACGGGTAAGAAGCCCGTTGGCGTATCCGGCGCGCAACCGAACCGCCAGCGCCCCGCCCAGCAAAACGCCAAGCGGAAGCCTTCGCAGGGCAGCACCCAGCCTAAGCCGAAACAAGCCTCTCCCAAAAAACCCACGTCCGGCGGCCCCGATCTACGCCCCGGCCGCGCCCACCGCGCCGCCGTTGCCAAACAGCGGGGAAAGAGGCGCTAGAGTCCGACACAAGAACGCCCGTCACTCGACGGGCGTTCTTACTACAATGTAACGCGATGAGCGAATCTTAGCCCAAAGGGTCTTTGTTTTGGTTGGCGGCTACGCGGACGAGGCGGTTGGCTAACCATACGCAGCCGGCCAGTACTACCAGGGCACTGCCGGTGAGGAGCCATTCGCCTTGCAACAGTTCGGCCAACAGGAAAAACGCCGCGGCGGCGGCTACGAAAATCAGCACCACTACCCCTACGGCCACAAGGGCAGTTCCCGCAATGCGGGCGCCACGACCCTCTTCGTGTTCTGCCGCTTTTGGTTCCTCTTCTGCCATGGTGGTACCAGCCCTTCCCTGCGTATGTGTGTTGTGAACCATCATGGTACGCTCTTTGTGGCCACCACGTCCACGCCGGTGCCGCATACGTCGGCGATGACGACCGCACCCTCCGCGACCGGTGCTTCCACCTGCGCCGATAGGCACGCCGCAAGCACCTCAGCCACGCGCTCTTTCGGCACGGGGCGCGGGTCTTCACGCTGAGCGGCTCCAGGCATCCCACTGCACACACAACTGCGGTCACCATGCGCTCGGGCGCGGTGGCCTCGCGCACGGCGTAGGCGGCACCACGCGCGCACGTGTTGCCGCTCACGTCCGCCACCTCGCCTCGCTCGTTAAACGACACTTCCAAGAGGCACCCCAAGGGACAGCAAATGCAGGTGAACGACGCAATTTCGGTGGCTACTTGCACGGCGCGTCACCTCCTTGTGGTGTGGGGCGCGGCGTATCGGGCGTACCTTCCACACGCACGCGCACGGACGCGAAGCCTGCCACCTCGGCACCCGTGAGAGGAATCTGAATCATTTCAGCGGGCACGGCCACCATGGTCTTTGCCTTCTTTATCAGGTGCACCGCGCCGCTTGCGTTCGTTCCTTCCACAATGAAGCGCGGGGTTCGCAGCGGCTTTGAGACGCGCAGCGAGAGCGTGATGCGCTCGGTTGCGTCGGTTGCGGAGTTAAGCCGTTGGGGCACGACGTAGCGCACACCCTCTCCAGCGCTTACCGGCACGCTGCCCTGTGCGACAGCCCCTTCCCCGGCCGCAAGGCGGCGGGCATAGGCGGCCGCAGTGGCTCCGGCGAGGTCACCTTCTGCTGAGGCATGGTCAGCCAAGTCGTGCACGTGCAGCGCGTTTCCGCAGGCGAACAGCCCGGGCACGTCGGTCGCGAGGCGATTGTCCACCACCGTGCCGCCGGTCACCCTGTCGAGCATGGCACCAGCCGTAGTGGCTATCTCGTTTTCGGGTACGAGCCCTATCGACAAAAGCAGCGTGTCACACGGCACGCGGCGCTCGGTGCCGGGAAGGGGCGTGAGCGTTGCGGGATCCACCTGCGCCACATAGACTGCCTCCAGACGGCCCGCGCCCTCCAGACGCACGACCGTGGTGCTGAGGTGTAGCGGAATGTTGAAGTCGTCGAGGCACTGCACGATGTTACGGCGCAGGCCAGAGGGCCTATCGAGCAGCTCGTAGACGCCCTCTACCTCCGCGCCCTGCGAGGCCATGCGGCGCGCCATGATAAGCCCGATGTCGCCCGAACCCAACACGACAGCGCACCGCCCCGGCAAGCACCCTTGCAGGTTCATGAAGTTCTGCGCGCTGCCGGCCGAGAACACACCCGCAGGACGGCTCCCCGCCACGTTGAGCGCGCCGAGGCCCCGCTCGCGCGAACCGGTGGCCAGCACAACGGCGCGCGCGTGCAGCGTACGCATGCCCGCGCGGCCAGACGTATGCACGGCAAGCTCCCCCTCCGCAGCGCGTGTGGCATCAAGGGACAACACCGAAGCGTCCGCCAGCACCTCAACCGCGGCCGGCAACGCCGCAATCTCGCGTGAAGCGTATTCGGGCCCCGCCAGTTCTTCGCCGAATCGGTGCAGGCCAAAGCCCACGTGTACGCACTGCTTGAGGATACCGCCCTGTCGCGCCTCGCGATCAACCAACAGCACGCGCTCGGCACCACCCGCCACCGCCGCGCGCGCCGCCGCGAGACCGGCCGCGCCACCACCCACCACCACAACGTCGTAGGGGCATTCCGGGGCGGCACTTCCCGCCGTCGCGTCTGCGGCACGCACCGCAGCCTCGGCGCGCGCAGCCTCGGCCTGAGCAAGGCTGGCGTAGTCCGGGCGCGCCGTTGCTGTGAGCGGCGAGCCTGGCAGACGTTTGTCCAGCTTATCGGGCGCAACCCCCGTCTCGCGCGCCACAATTTTCGCCACCTCGGGCGAGCAGAAGCCGCCGTGGCAGCGACCCATGGTCGCGCGTGTGTGCCATTTGAGCGTGTCGAGCGAAAGTACCGGCACGGGCGCGTGCAGCGCCGCCACCACCTCGGCTTCCGTCACCTCGCAGCAGCGGCACACCACATGGCCCGCCCGCGGGTCAGCCGCGACAGCACGGGTGCGTTCATGCTCGCTCATCAGGTGAAACGGCTTCGTTTGCGGCCGATAAGGGTTAAAGTTCGCACGAGGACGCGCGCCCAAAATGTCCGCCACCTCACGCGCAAGAGCCACCGCCACTGCGGGCGCCGACGTAAGCCCCGGCGAGTCGAAGCACGCCACGTTGAAGAACCCGGGCGCGTCGTCGGGCTGACCAATAACAAAGTCGCCCTCGGTTCCCGTCGCACGCACGCCCGCAAAGTTCGCAATGATGCCGCGCGGCGTCAGGCCAGGCCAGGTGCGCCGCCCCGCGTCAAGCACCGCCGACAAGCCCTCGGCCGTCGTGGACGCGTCATCCTTGTCCGGCTGCTCAACGGCGGTCGGCCCCACCAGCAGGTTGCCGTGCACCGTAGGGGTGACGAGCACACCCTTCCCCACCTTTGAGGGCGCCTGGAACAGCGTATGGGAAAACGTCGTGCCGAAGTCCGTGTCAAACAAGCAGTACTCGCCGCGGCGCGGTACGATGCGCAGCGTGTGCGCGCTCACCTGGTTGTTCAGCTCGTCGGCATGTACACCCGCCGCGTTCACCACTGCGCGCGCCGCAAACCGCGCGCCCGAAGCCGTCTCCACCACATAGCGCGCCCCGCCACCGCGCGCGTCGGCCGCACCGCCCTCACCACCAGCACCTTCCCCACGCGCAACGCGTTCAACCCGTTCGTTAAAAAACACCTGCGCCCCGTGCTGAACCGCCTGCTCCAGACTAAACAGCGCCACCTCGTACGGGTCGCAGATAGCGGCTGTGTCGGCCAGAAGCGCCCCGCACGCCTCCCCCGCCGCTGGCTCCAGCGCCCGCACCTCGGCACCCGTCAGCACGCGCAGGCCTTCCACGCCGTTGCGCTTACCACGCTCGGCAAGCGCCCACACGGCTTCAAGCTCTTCCTCCGTGAATGCCAGCACCAGCGAGCCGTTGCGCTGATACGTAAATCCCAGCTCATCGGCCCACGTGGGAAACAGCCGCGAGCCCGCCAGGTTAAAGCACGCCTTCAGTGTGCCGGGCTCAGGATCATAGCCTGCGTGCACGATGCCGGAATTCGCACGCGTTGCCCCACACGCCACATCGTTGCCGGCTTCCAGCACCGCCACGCTCAGTTCAAAGCGGGAAAGTTCGCGCGCACACGCAGCTCCGACCACGCCAGCGCCCACCACAACCACGTCATAATATGGTTCATTTTGAGTGTCCATGTCGTTCAGCTTACTATTTTTCCCCGCTGGGCGAAAGGGTGGGCGCGAAATCGGGGCATCGCGGTATCGTATGAGGAACGAATTAGGCGAAAGGGAGCTTATGAGAATTGCGGTGGCAAGCACCGGCTTGGAGGTAGCGCCTCGCTTTAGCCAGTGTACCAGCTACATGTGTTATACGGTGAGCCGCGGCGTTATTGTTGAATGTCAGAATATGCCCAAACCCGCCGTGTCGGGTGCCAAGTTGGTGTCGCTTTTGAGCGAGATTGGCGTCGACGTGCTTATTGTGGGAACCATTGAGTACGACATTGCGAATTTGTTCTGCCACGCGGGGGTTGAAGTGATTGCCGGTGCGTCGGGCAGTGCACGCGAAGTGGCGCAGGGCTACCTCACCCGTACGCTCACCGGGGTTGATGAGCTGTGCCATCTGGACGACTGGGATCGTGAGGACGAACCAGAGCACAACTTAGCAGAAGCGTAAATGGCGCCCCTGCGGCGCCTCTCACCCCTTGTGCGCCCCGTCGTTACCGTTTCGTGACAGAGCGCTGGGATACTGTCCCTTTCGCGAACGATTGACGGAAAGGCGGACTTCCCGTGGCGCACATTCTTGTCGCTGAAGACGAAGCACCTATCAACGACCTTATCTGTCGCAACCTTCAACTTGTCGGACACAGCACCGCCTCCGCCTTCGATGGCGCCGAGGCCCTTACCTGCGCGCAGGGCGGCAGCTTTGATCTGGCGCTCATTGACGTGATGATGCCCGTCCTGGACGGCTTTGAGGTGAAGCGCCAGCTGGACGACGACCTTCCTGTCATATTTGTTACCGCGCGCAGTGACCTGTCGAGCCGCCTTGATGGCCTCAATTTAGGGGCGGACGATTACGTGGTGAAACCCTTCGAAACGCTAGAGTTGCTGGCCCGAGTGGAAGCAGTGCTGCGCCGCACGAACCGCCAGCAGCGCGTCTTCGAGCACGCCGGGGTGCGCGTTGATTTCGACACTCACCAAGTGTTTCGCAACGGCGAAGAAGTGTGTCTGGCACCGAAGGAGTTCGAGTTGTTGGACACGCTTGTGGTGAACCGCAACCTGGCGCTTTCGCGCGAGCGGCTGCTGGAGCTGGTGTGGGGCTTTGACTTTGTGGGCGAAACGCGCACGGTGGACATGCACGTGCTGCGGCTGCGCAAGAAGCTGGGCTGGGAGGATGTGATCCAGACGGTGCGTAAGGTGGGGTATCGCTTGAGCACGCGCACGGGGGCAGCTGCGGCGGCGGGGCGTGGCGGCCATGCGTAACCTGCGCTTTTGGCAAAAGACCTATCTGCTCACGCTGGCGGTGGCACTGGTGGCACTCTGCGGCGGACTGGCCTTTATCGGCTGGCAAACCCAGCAACAAATGCTGGAAGCACAGGTAGAAAAAACGAGGGGTGAGCAGGCCTTCGTGGCCCAAAGTCTTGTGCGGGACCTGGAGGTGGCGCACTCCGGGACCGGTGCCGCGCTGCGCGAGGCGGCGCTCGCCCGCTCCTACGGCGACTACTACGCGCGCGACGGCGCGTATCTGGAAGTGACGCGCGCGGGCGTAGTGCTGTTTTCGAATTTGCCGGGCGAGCCTGAGGCGCAGTTCAGCGTGCAGCCCGGCGAAGACCTGCAAACGTGGATGCGAACGAGCCTCGGCGACACGCACGTTGTGATAGTGAAGAGTGCACTGCCCGACGAGTTTGCGACCTATGAATTGTCGTACGCGCGCTCGCTCGAGCCGCTGCGTGCCACCTGGGAGCAGATGCGCCTGACGCTGGTTGTAGGGTGCGCCGCCGTGGCCCTGGTGCTGGCCGTGGGGCTATTCTTCGTACTGCGCAGCCTGTCGCGTCCCCTGGAACGTTTAGCGCACACGGCTGATACGTTTGCCGCGGGCGAGAGGTCGGTGCGCTCCGCTGAGGCGGGAAACGACGAGATAGGCACGCTGTCGACCAGCTTCAACGCCATGGCGGACGCGGCTGAGGCCGACATCAACGAGATCAGCCGCATCGCCGAAGCGAACGCACGCATGGCCGCCAGCCTCTCGCACGAGATTCGCACGCCTCTCACCGCCGTGCGCGGCTACGCCGAATATCTGCGACTGGCCGACGCAACCGAGGATGAGCGCGACTCCGCGCTGCGCTACGTGGTGGAGGAAAGCGAGCACTTGCAGAGCATCGCGCAACGCATGCTGCAACTGTTTTCGCTGGAGGCGGACGAAATAGAACGGGTGCCGGTCGACCTGTCCGAGGTGGCTCGGAGAGCGCTGCGCACCGCCGAAGCCGCCGCCCGCGAACGCGGCGTGGAGGTGTGTGCCGTACGCCTTGATGCCGCCTGCGTTGCGGGGGACGAAGTGTTGCTAGAAAGCCTGGTCACGAACTTGTTGTCAAACGCCGTGGCCGCGTGCGAGGCGAGTGGCATCGTGCAGGTATCGGTGATCGCTGAAGGTTCGCGCGTGACGCTTTCCGTGTCCGACACCGGACGCGGGCTTGCCCCCGAAGAGCTTGAGCGTTTGGGTGAGCCCTTCTACCGCCCCGACAAGGCCCGCAGCCGCGCCCACGGCGGTGCCGGTTTAGGGGTGGCGCTGTGCGTGCGCATTGCACAGGCCCATGGCGCAACGCTGTCGTTCCGCTCGCAGGAAGGTGAGGGAACCGTGGCCGAGGCGGAATTTACCGTTTCGTAACACACCGGTATTCAGGCGATGACCACCGCGCGCGACTATAGAGGCACACCGAGCGCACGAAGCGCCGGGACCCCTCGAAAGGAGAACGACATGGTTATGACCACGAAAGCGAAGGCACGCGCGAGCGGCACCCTCATCACTATTGGTATTGCCGCGTGTTTGGTGACGGTGGGATCCGCCGGGTTGGGATCGTACATTGCGCTGGCGGGCGAAGACGGCGCGGGCGTGGTGGAAAGCGCCTCCGTGCAGAGCGCTTCGGCCGCCGTGACCGACGAGGTGCAGGCCCCCGAAGGTCTCACCGTGAAGGTGGATGACCGCGGCATCGCGCTTCCCGAAGGCAATGTGTCGGCGCAGTACGCCGTTGCCGCTGCCGCCGAGGTGGCCGAACGCGCCTACGACCACCCGGCAACGGGCCGTGCCCAGGCGGTGCTTCGCAACAGCGAGACAACCACGGCCCCTGAAGCAGACTACATTCACGGCCTATTTTGGGATGTGCTTCTTGAAGTGGATGGCGGCTCCGTATCAGCCACTATCGTAGCTGATGGCGGCGCCGTAGCAAGTTCCAACTTCGACCCCTACGAAGGCAGCTGGCAGGCATTTGATGATTGGAACGATGAGACTGGTGAAGGTCCCAACTTTGGCACCGAGGCTGAACTTATCGCCTTCCGAAAAGAAGTACATGAGAAGTACGGCGAGGATTACGGCAAGCCTTTGATGAGCGAAGAGGAAATCGCGAAATTTCGCGAGATGAAGCGAAACGCCGCTATAGAATTTGCCGCAGGGTTCGCTAACGAACCTCACGCAGCACGCGCAGTTGAACTGGTTAATGAACGCAATCTCGGCAACGGCGCAACGGCCGTCTCGGCCACCATCGTCACCACAGGTGGCAGTGGCCCCGTTGACGAGGAAATTCAGACTAAGTACTACATCGATGTCACCTTGGACAACGGCACCCACCTGTTCGTGCAACTCGGCCAAGATGACCAAGCTCTCTACGGCTACGAAACCTGCCCCACCGACTGGCTCACCAGCATGTACGGCTAAGCTTCCAACTTCGTAAACTTCCCTCCCCGCACAACAAAGGCCCCGCTCACGCGGGGCCTTACGCATAGGTAGAACCAAAGTCAGCGAGAGGCGCTGAGGTGCCCGAAATCGCCCCGTTTCGCGGCCGAGCGTGCTTCGCACGTGAGGGTAAGCGAAAAAGGGGCGAGATTGGGTGCCTCAGCGCCTCGCAGCATCGAGCAGTTTCGTCGTTCGTAGAACGACGAAACTAAAGAGCCTTCTTCGCCACTTCCACCACGGCGGCGAACGCGGCGGGGTCGTTCACGGCCATGTCGGAGAGCACCTTGCGATCCAGCTGCACGCCGGCCTTCTTCAGGCCGTTCATGAACACGGAATAGCTCAGGCCGTTGATGCGGGCAGCTGCGTTGATGCGGGTGATCCACAGACGACGGATGTCGCGCTTCTTGTTGCGACGGTCGCGGTACATGTACTGCAGCGAGTGCTGCACCTGTTCCTTCGCAGCGCGATAGGAGCGGGACTTCGCACCGTAGTAACCCTTGGCGCGGTTGAGAACGGTACGACGCTTCTTGTGGGCGTTAACTGCACGCTTAACACGAGGCATTGAGTATCACTCCTTTTCGACTTAGCGAAGGCCGAGGTTGCGGGCGACGACCTTCTGGTCGGCCGTGGCGATCTCGGTTTCGTGGCGGAAATTACGCTTGCGCTTCTGGCTCTTCTTGGTCATGATGTGGCTCTTGAAAGCCTTGGAGCGCATGATCTTGCCGGAACCGGTGACGCGGAAACGCTTCGCGGTGCCGCGGTGGGTCTTCATCTTAGGCATTACTCGTCCTTCCCTTCTGCTTCCTTTTTCTCGGTTTCCTTTTTCTTCTTCGCCGCAACCGCAGAGGGCAGAGGGGCGATGAGCATGTGCATGTTGCGGCCTTCCATCTTGGGCTGGCTCTCGATGACGGCCATTTCCTTCAGGTCGTCGGCGAGGCGCTCCAGGATGGTGAGGCCCTGTTCCGGGTGCGCCATTTCGCGGCCGCGGAACATGATGGTGATCTTCACCTTGTTGCCATCGTCGAGGAAGCGCAGGACGTGCTTCTTCTTCGTGGTGTAGTCGCCGATGTCAATTTTCGGGCGGAACTTCATTTCTTTGGTTTCGATCTTGCTTTGGTTCTTGCGCGCCTGCTTGGCTTTGATGGCCTGATCGTACTTGAATTTGCCGTAGTCCATAATGCGGCAGACGGGCGGTTCGGCCATCGGCGCGATCTCCACCAGGTCAAGTCCCTGGTTGTCGGCGATCCGCTGGGCTTCCGCCGTGGCGTAAATGCCCAGTTGCTCGCCATCGAATCCGATGAGACGGCATTCGCGGACGGTAATTTCTTCGTTGAGCCGGGGCTCCTGAGCAGCTATCGCGCTCACCTCCTAATCTTTCGCGCTTGCGCGCTTCACTAAAAAACCCGCCGCCTCGGGAGGCGACGGGTTCGCAATCGTGTGGCGAGGCGTGAACCTCGGTATGCGAGCGACCCATCAGCAGCCGAAGCGCCGAATCAGGTGGAGGGTTTCCCCTCGCTTGAATAAACAGCCTGCCTATTGTAGCACGTGGAAACTTTCGCGCAAGAGGGTATTTTGCCATCCCTCGGGAAAACCCGTCAGTTCGGCGACACATAACAGAGGGCGCGCGGGCTTTTGTTATACTGCGACTACCAGATGCCCGAGTCCCTGCGCTGCGCGCGCCGCGTGTGCGCCTGCGAACAGGGCCGCCTTGTACGACGGAAAGGACACCTCATGAACCGCGTTTCCCGCCTGCTCATGCTTGCCGTCGCTTGGATTGCCTGCATCCTTGGCTGCATTGGGGTATTCGTGCCAGTACTGCCCACCACTCCCCTGCTGTTGCTGGCGACGTTTCTGTTCGCGAAATCATCGCCGCGCTGCCATGCGTGGATCGTGAGCACGAAGGTGTACCGCACCTACGTGGCTGCGTTCAAGGAAGCCGGCGGCATTCCGCTGGGCACGAAGGTGCGCATTCTGGCAGTGTCGTTCACCGTGATGGGACTGAGCGCCTGGTTTGTGCAAAAGCCTGTGGTGTGGGCCATCCTTGGCTGCGTAGCGGTGTTCCTGCTGTGGCTCATGCTAATCCGCATCCCCACCATCACCCCCGAACGCGTCCAACTAATCCGCGCCAAAGAAGCGGAATGACACGGCTTAGTATCGTACGATGCCGCAGAGTTCTTTGATGGCGCGGATGTCGGGGGGTAATTCCTCAAGCGGGATGGCTTTCACGGCATCCTCGGAGCCCAGTTCAAGCGCCTTGTCGTAGTACCAACACTTGTAGGTGATGAAGTCGAGCGTCTCCTGCAGGCGCTCCAGTTCCTGCTTCACGGCGTCGCGCCGGTCGTAGATGAGCGCGCGGCGGTCGCCAAGCGTGGCGTCGCCCTGCTCGTACAGGTCGATGTAACGCTTAATCTCTTTGATGGGCATGCCGGCGCACTTCAGCCGCTCGATGAAGCGCACCCACTCAAAGTCGTCCTCCGTGAACATACGGATGCCGCTGCCGCTGCGGTTCATGTGCGGCAACAAGCCCTCTTTATCGTAGTAGCGCAGCGCCGAGGCGGGAATGCCCAGTTCCTTGGCCGCGTCGCCGATGGTGTAGAGCACGGTTTCCTCCTTTGTGCGGAAATTTATATTTACCTCTTGACTTGAAGTTAACTTTAAGTTCTAGGATATCTATCGAAGTTACGGAAGTAAGAACGAACACAGGGTAGCAGCAATGGAATCGCTTGTCCATGGCGAAGATCACCAAGGAGAAGCAACCAGAAGAAAGGAAGCACCATGAAACCGACGACCAAAACGATGAGCCGCCGCGCCTTTGTGGGAGTGTCTGCCGCAGCGCTTGCGAGCTTGGCGCTGGGCGGATGCGCGCAAACGCCCGTTGAAGAGCCAACGCCCGCACCGGAACCTGAGCCCGAGCCGCAGACGCCGGCGAACGACGTTGCACCCGAAACAACTACAGAACCCACACTGGCCCCTGCACAGGGCGCTGCCGTAATCGCCGTGTTCTCGCGCACCGGCAACACGCTCGCGCTGGCCGAGGCAATCCAAACGCGCACGAACTTCGACCTCGTGCGCATCGAACCCGCCGCACCCTTCCCCGATGACTACGACGAGATGCTCACCGTAGGCCAGCGCGAACGGGACGAAGACGCGCGCCCGGCACTCGCCGATAGCGTGTCGAGCCTGGCCGACTACGACACCGTCTACCTGGGCTTCCCCGTCTGGTGGGGGCACATCCCGCAGATCATACGCACGCTCGCCGATCGCGGCGACTTGGCCGGCAAAACCATCGCGCCATTCTGTACGTCAGGCTCCAGTTCCATCTCTACTTCAGTGGCCGACCTGCGCGAGCTTTGCCCCGATGCCACCGTCCTCGAAGGCCTCACTGTCACCGAGTCCGGTCTGTCTACCAGGGACACGCGCGCCGAGGAATGGCTCGCGTCGCTTGGCCTGTAGAAAAAGGTATCTAAACTATAAATACCAACTCCAATCAACACGCGCTTGTGATGGGTTCGATCGGCTTCGGCATGGCCGTACTCGCCGGTAGTGCGATGACAGCCTGCACCCCGCAACCGAAAAATCTGCCGAGCGGCAGTACGGAAAAGAGAAAACAAAAGAAAGGAACTCACTTATGAGCAGCACAAAAACCCTCGTTGCCTACTTCTCCGCCTCGGGCGAGACGGCACGCCTTGCACGCACCATCGCCAGCGTGTGTGGCGCCGACCTGCACGAAATTCAGCCCGCACAGCCCTATACGGCCGCCGACCTCGACTGGCACGACCAGACCAGCCGCAGTAGCGTGGAGATGAACGACCCCACCTCACGACCCGCCATTGCCAACCGCGTGACCGCCATGGATGCCTACGACACCGTGTTCGTCGGCTTCCCTATCTGGTGGTACGTTGCACCCACCATCGTAAACACATTCCTTGAGGCGTACGACTTCGCGGGCAAAACCGTCATCCCCTTCGCCACCTCCGGCGGCAGCGGCATGGGCCGCACCGAGGACATCCTGAAAACCTGCTGCTCCCCCGACACCCGCTGGCTCCCCGGTAAACGCCTCGCCAGCCGCGCCCGCGAAGCCGAAGTACGCCGCTGGGTGGAAAGCTTGGGACTGTAAACGCTCAGTTTTCGAGGGCCAACCGCTTTTCCAGCCAGACCATAAACTCGCGAAAGCGGAAGTTGGGGCGGTTGACGGCGACGAGGGAGAATTGCACGTGCACGTCGTCGTCTGTGAGGGGGATGATGTGGCGGCCGCCTATCATGCGCCCGCTTTCGGGCGTGTTCGTGACGAAGCCCGGAAGCGGCGAGGTTTGCGCGAGCTGGCCGAACACCACGTAGTCGTGCTGCACGACGTAGTGCGCGCGGGGCATGTGCCGCTCGCATATCTCGCGCCAAAAGCCGATGCCTGCGAAGATGAGGAAGGTCTCGCCGTCGAGGTCGACTAGCGCCAACTCGTCGCGTCCCGCAAGCGGGTGACCTTCTGGCAGAGCGGCGAACAAGTCCTCGCGCATGAGCGGAACCGAGAGCATGGTGGAAAGATCCGGCACGTACGGCAGGATGGCAAAGTCGAGACTGCCGGACATGAGCCTCTGTTCCAGCTCCTTCAGCGGAAGCATTTCCGGCATGACCACCAGGTTGGGCTCGCGCTCGGCGATGGCGGGCACGAGCCGCCAGAGCGGTGCCGGGGCGCACGTTCCCACGCGCAGCACGCGCGATGCGTCGCGCCGGGCACGCAGCGCCTCCTGCATGCGGTCAGCCTCGGCGAGCACCGCGCGGGCGCGCTCCACGGCAAGCTCGCCCGCGTCGTTGAGCTCCATGCGGTTCTTCGTGCGGTCGAAGAGCGCCAGTCCCAGCTCCGCCTCAAGCCGCTGGATGGAGCGACTGAGCGCCGACTGCGACAGGTGCAGCTGGTCGGCCGCCTTAGAGAGCGTCCCGTTACGCGCAATGGCATCCAGTTGTTTCAGCTGTTCCAGTTCCATAGCCATTCATTTCATCTTGCGTCTAACACATAGTAACTTTCCCTTTCGGCATTGTACTTCCGCGCAGCCGAGGCGCACACTGGAATCAGCAAAAACCTTCCACCACAACCGAAAGGACGCAACATGGAATTCGTCACTCTAAACAACGGTGTGCAGATGCCCAAGCTGGGATACGGCGTGTACCAGGTGGACCCCGCGGAGTGCGAGCGCTGCGTAAGCGACGCCATCGCCGCAGGGTATCGCCTCATCGACACCGCGCAGGCCTACTACAACGAGGAGGGCGTGGGTGCCGCCATGGCCAAGAGCGATGTGCCGCGCGAGGAGCTGTTCATCACCACGAAGGTGTGGATCTCAAACGCCGGCGAGGCGAAAGCAGCCGCTTCCATCGACGAGTCGCTGCGCAAACTGGGCACCGACTACCTCGATCTATTGCTCATCCACCAGCCGGTGAGCGACTACTACGGCACCTGGCGCGTTATGGAGGCCGCGTACGCCGCCGGCAAGGTGCGCGCCATTGGCGTGTCGAACTTCTACCCCGATCGTCTGGTGGACCTGTGCAACTTCGTGGACGTGCAGCCCGCCGTGAACCAGGTGGAGACGCACGCGTTCATGCAACAGCAGAAAGCGCACGAGGTCATGGCCAAGTACGGCGTGGTGCACGAGTCGTGGGGTCCCTTCGCCGAGGGCCGCAAAGACTTCTTTAATAACCCGGTACTCGCGGCCATCGGCGCGAAACACGGCAAAACGGTGGCACAAGTGGCGCTGCGGTTCCTCATCCAAAGCAACGTGGTGGTCATCCCGAAGTCGGTGCGGCCGGAGCACATGGCCGAGAACTTCGACGTGTTCGACTTCACGCTGGACGCCTCCGACATGGACGCCATCCGCGCCCTCGACCAGGAGGAAAGCGCCTTCTTCAGCCACTACGACCCCGAAACCATCGAGTTTCTGGCAAACTTCGGGAAGTAAAAAGAGGGAGAAGTCAGCCACAACACCTTCGGCCGTCGCTACAGCGAGCGGCCGAAGGCGCGCAGCTCTTCAAGCTTGGCAGGCGATTTGTTTTCCTCACCGACGCCCGTGAGCACCTCGATATCCTCGACGCCAAAGTAGCCTTGGATGAAGCCGTGGTAGATAACTATTCCGTCGCCGTGATTCCAAGGGTGCCTGAGAGGGTGGCGATGGCGTCCGCGCCGGACACCGCGTGCCCCAGTTCATAGAGGCTGCCACTCGGCGAACAGCTACCGAAGAACATGACCACGTCGCCCCATTGCAACCAGTCCACACATCAAGGTCGCCGCGCAGATCAGTCCCACTATCTTCCTCATTCTACCCCACCTACTTTCGGTCAATTCCACTGCACAGACACGCCTCTACTCCTTCCCGCACCTGTGTAAAGCTTCAAAACTTACAAAACACTTGCGGCGTAGAAGGTGTAGCGGGCGACAACTACGCCGGCGAAGATGCAGATGAAGGTGAGTCCAGAGGCAGCGGGTACGGATAGTTTGTTCGCTCGTGCGAGGAGTGTGACGGCTGCCGATGCCACGGCGAGTACGACAGCCACCGTGAAGGGAGTGATGTCGTGGCCCGTGGCCGCGAACTGCATGCTCACGGCAACCATCGACGCTGCGGCAAGCAAGGCCAACACCGCGGCAGCTACGGCAAACACGGCCTTGCGGTAGCGTTCACCTTTGAAGAGCCCCGCGAGCGCGGCACCCATGGCCAGGTCACCAATGACAAACAGGGGCAGGGTTGGCCACGCGGCCCAGGCAGGATTGCCGTAGGCCGTGAAGTACGCCCAACCCATGATGCACATCAGCACGAACCCGCAGAGTGCCGCCAGGATGCGCACCACGCGCGGGCTTGTGCCTTTGCGCGCTAGAAACACCAGATCAACTAGCACCAGCAGCCCGAACGCAATCGACCAGTACGCCTCTTCAGCAATCATGGACGTGGGGTTCGCCAGCGCCAGCAGGAAGCGCTCGGGGCGACCGAGGTGCCCGAGCACGCCCAACAGGCCCACGCCCAGAAGCA
Source organism: Gordonibacter faecis (assembly GCF_030077735.1). Classification (NCBI taxonomy): domain Bacteria; kingdom Bacillati; phylum Actinomycetota; class Coriobacteriia; order Eggerthellales; family Eggerthellaceae; genus Gordonibacter; species Gordonibacter faecis. The sequence continues at coordinate 63,595 of NZ_JASJEU010000020.1, forward strand.
CCAGACACGCCAGCGGGAAAAGCCACGGGCGTTTCGCGTTCGCCTCGCCTTCGCCGCTGAGGTCACTGGGGAGAAATGCATACACCACATACGCACCGGCAGCCAGGCCGCCAAGCGTTGTGAACAGGAACAAGGGGAATTCAGAAATCATGTCAGCCACCTCTTCTTATGCTGCGCCCAGCGAGGCATCGCGCCCGCAGGGAACCAACTCGTAGTCTTCACTGCCGAACGGCCGCACAGAGGCGAGGCCAGCGAGCGCGTGTTCGAAGTCCGCGAGGGAAGCGCCCTCTGACGCTTCGAGAGCAAGCCCGTCCAACGACTCGACCCAAAACGCCGCCTCGGTGAGAAACGTTGCATCCACGGCCGCGAATGCCGCAAGGGCCTCGATGAGCTGCGGATAGAGCACCGCCGTCTGCGAACGGCGCTCCGACTGGGCAAACGCCTCCAGCCAGCTTGTCAGATGTGCGCGCACGAACGCCAGTTCATCACGCAGCTCGGCGGCAAGCGCCGCCACATCCCCCGCACGTAGCGCGGTAAGCGCCGCCCGCGCCCGCTCCGCCATGAACGCACACAGCAGCGCCACATGGTCGTCGGGCACACGCTGCAGCCGCTTCGGCTCCACACCGTGCGCGCGGTAGGCGGCGCGCACGGCAAGCGTGTTCTCCTGGAAAAGCGTTGGCTCCTTCGTGAGGTACGGCGACTCCCAGGTGGGTGCAGGGAGCGCGCCCGGGCCCACGAACAAGCGCGTGTACTCGTCGCGCGCCGCATCGAGCAGTGCCGCACGGTCCTCGCGCGCCGCTAGCGCCTCCAAGAAAGCGGCGAACCCACGCATCGTCGCGTCATCCTCGGCGTATAGGCCCGCTCCTTCCGCAGGTGCCTGCCCAAGAAGCGCCTCGAGCACGTCCGCATCCGGCGCAGCGCCCATCAGCTTGTGAAACAACTCGTACAGATACACCCGCGCCAGCAGCAACTCTTCAAGCGCAGCCGCCCGCTCCCGCGCCTCATCTGCGGCAGGTGAGGCAAGCTGCGTCTGCGCGCTCACAGTGCCACCTCGCGGAAGTCTTCGCGCAGGGCCGCCGGCGACGCATCCACCAGCAGGTTCGGATTCGTGAAACTCGCCGAAGGCAACACTGGCAGCTCACGCGCCGCTTCGCCGTGCAAGGCGCGCAACTCGTCCACGTCGCCGAATTCGATGGCGCGCATCGGGCAGGCATCCACGCACACCGGGTTGCGGCCGTCCGCGCGCAGCGCTTTGCAGCTGTCGCACTTCACAATCATGTTCTCCACCTCGTCAAGCTGCGGCGCGCCGTACGGGCACACGGTCATGCAGTTGCGGCACACCACACAGCGCTCGTCGATGTGCTGTACAGTGCCGTCGTCGGACACAAACATCGCGCCGGTCGGGCAGCCCGCCACACACGCAGGTTTTTCGCAGTGGTTGCACGACACCGACAGCTGGAACATGTCCACGTTCGGATACGTTCCGCACTCGAAGGTGCCCACGCGGCGCGGGCGTGGCCCGGCCTGTTGCAGGTTGTGGCGATCTTTGCAGGCCACCTGGCAGGTTTTGCAGCCGATGCAGCGCTGCAGGTTTACGTAGAATCCCAAGCTCATGGCGCGTTACGCCTCCTTTGTCTCATAGATGCCGTCGGTCACATAGGCGGGGGTATCGGGCGCGTCGATGCCTGCGGCCAAAAACGGCCCGCGGTCGTAGTCTTCGGGGATGGGTTCGCCGTTGTACTTCTCAATTTCAATAAGCAGCGAATTGTAGCCATCTACCTGGGGGAAGTAGTTCGACTGCTGCCCGTCGGAGAGCATCTGCTCGCTGCCACCGCAATCGATAATGCCCGCGGGATCGCTTTCATCAAGCACCGAGCGCACGCCGTGTGGGATGGCCACCGTACCCGGCATCATGCCCTCAAGCGGCTGAGCACGGCGCAGCATGCGGCCGAAGTCGTTGAAGCACATAACCGTGTCGCCCGCTTTGATGCCGCGGTCGGCGGCGTCCTGCGCGTTCATGAACACGGGGTTTACGAACGCCTCTTGCGTCCAGGTCATGTTGTCGTAGCAGGTGTGGGCGCGGCGCAGGTAGTGCGGCGTGTAGGCTTGCAGCGGATAGGCCCCCTTCACCTTGTTGTCCCAGTCGGCGAACGTTTCCTGGTAGCCGCGGTTTGGCACGAAGTAGTTCGCGTAGGGCTTGATCGGTTCGGGGTTGAGGCCCGTGCGGTTCGCGTTGTCGGCCTTGAACTGGCAGTAGATTTCCAGCTTGCCGGAGATGGACGGACGCGGCCACGCGGTGTCGGCCACCACCACTTCGCCATCGGGGCCCATGCCCAACTTGTCGTCGCGGTAGCCCACGTAGTTGCGCCGGTCGGTGGCGGAGCGCTGCACCACGTATGCGCCATCGGCCATGAACTGGTCGAACGACACCTTCCCCTGCTGCTCCGGGTAGTTCGCGTGGTACTTCTCGTTGTCGGCGGCCGTCCACGTGAGCACCGGCTCCCAGCGCGTGAGGTCCTCCGACAGCTCGCGCATCCCTAAGAAATACCCGAGCCACTGGTCGTAGTTGCTCTTGGGGTAGGCGTCGTCCGGGTCGTAGCCCATGCGCTCGATGATCTCGCGGAACACGGCCTTTTCCTCGCGCGCCTCGTACAGCGGCTTTACGAGCGGACGCCACGCCAGCAGCGCGTCTTTGCGCTGCTTTTGGCCGTTGCCGTCGCCGAAGGGGCTTGGCCAGCAGAGTTCACCCCACGCCTCGTCGTCATTGCCTTCCCAGTGGGTGGCCACCGGCAAAATGATGTCGGCGAACTGGGCCGTGAGCGAATACTTGATCTCCACCGACACACACATATCGGCCGCGCGCATGACCTCAATGGCGGTGGGCAGGTTGCCGCGCGTCTGCATGAAGTTCGAGTTCGTGGCGAACAGGATGCGCGGGTTCACCGGCATCTCGCGCGCCTCGTGGTAGGTGGGCGTGTTGGCGCGCAGCTTGGTGGAAGCCTTCACCACAAGACCATTCGCGGTGAGCGTGTCGGCACCACCGGCCGCATTCGGAACCTCACTGCCCAGGTCATAGGGGCCTTCCGACGTGGAGATATACGTCCCCGCCGCAAGCGAGCTCCAGTATGAGTTGCCCTCAATGCAGCGGTTGGGGCCCGTGACGGCCGGCGAAGCCACCAGGTTGTCGATGTAAGCATAGTCGCCACCCGCGTGCTGAATGAGGCGGTAGCCCGAGTCACCCGCGTCCCACGTGTAGATGGCGGCCGAGCCGTGGCCCGATTTGCCGTAATGGCCACCGAGCGCCGACACCGTCATGAACGCCTGCGGCAGGTTCTCTGCGCCCAGATAGCGCGAGGCGGCGTAGCTATGGAAGAACACCACCTTGTTGTTTTTACCAGCAAGTTCGGCATACCACGTGATATCCTCCACCGGTGTGCCGCAGATTTCGCTCGCCCACTCAGGGGTTTTCGGAATGCCGTCGTATTCGCCCAGGATATAGTCGCGATAGTTCTCGCTTGTGGTGGCATCGGCGGGCATCGTTTCGGGCGTGAAGCCCACCGTGCGCTCGTTCACGAAATCCCAGTCGATGATATTCCCGCGCTCTTCATCCAGGCGAATCATCTCGTAGATCACGGCCAGCAGGAACGCCGTGTCGGTACCGGGGCGCACGCGAATCCAGCGCGCGCCCAGCGTGGAGGCGGTCACGTTGTAGCTGGGGCCCACGTACACGAAATCGACTCCGGCATCCTTCGCATGGGAAAGCCAGTACATGCTGGAGTGCTGTGCCCACGCAGGGTTGCAGCCGTAGAGCACGATGGTGTCGGCGTTGGGCAGGTCGTACTTGTCCGGGCCCATCATGAGGTCGGGATGGTCGCCCCAGGAGTACAGGCCCAGCGCCTCGGTTTGGAAAGCCCAGCAGCCAAACGACTCGGTTTCCGTGTCATACACCGCGCCGCCGATGACGGGGAACATGGCCGAGCCGGGTGCCCAGCGCCACGCGTTGCATACGACGGCATCTTGGCCGTATTCGGCGTAGACGCGCTTGAGTTCGTCGGTGACGTAGGTGAGCGCCTCATCCCAGCTGATGCGCTCCCACTCGTCCTTGCCGCGCAGTTCGCCGTGCGCCGCTTCGCCGCCGCCGGGCTGCCAGTTCTTGCGTTTCATGGGGTACTTGATGCGGTCGGCGTTGTACACCTGCTGGCGCAGGGAACGTCCGCGCAAGCAGCCACGCTGTTGCGGACAGTCGAAGCTGTCCTCGCGCGCGTCGTCGGTCTTTTGGCGAATGACCACACCATCCACCACATACCCCATGTTGAGGCACATCTGGTTGCAGTTCTGGTGGCAGTGGATGGGCATCCACTCGCCCTCCCCTCCCACAACGCTAACGTCGGACGCGACAACGTGCGATCCGTCGGCGTTCGCCGCGGGCGCACCTGCGCCTTCTGCAGCGGCGTCACTTGCGCAGCCTGCCAGGCCAAACGCCGCTGCGGCCGCCGTGGCCCCCGCGCTTGCCCGCAAGAAACTGCGGCGACTCAAAGCGTGATTCGAAAGACTCATGCCCTCTCCTTCCCTGTTCGGTTCGGCCGTGAAAGCCGGATCCCTTCGGATGGCCTCATTGTGCGAGCGCGCCTGCGGGAAAGCTATTGCCTATAGTGAAAACTTCTGTATGCCTTAAAGGCATACATTTATCCCTTGACTTTGAGCGCACTCTAAGGTGTTCAATAGGGGCAACCGAAACTGAAAGGGGTCTGCCCATGGATACGGCAACCGTGTATTTCACAAAGGACATCAGCCCGGCTGGCCTGGCGAAAGCCTACGAGGCGCTGGGGGTGACGCTGCCGGGTAAGGTGGCAGTGAAGATTTCAACCGGCGAGCCGGGCGGGCACAACTTCTTGCAGCCCGCGCTGATCGCCGACTTGGTGAAGTCACTCGACGGCACCATCGTTGAGTGCAATACCGCTTACCCGGGCCGCCGCGACACCACCGAAGAGCACCTGAAGACGTTCGAAGAGCACGGGTTCACCGCCATCGCGCCGTGTGATCTCATGGACGAAGAGGACGAAATCGCGCTGCCCGTAGTAGGCGGCGTGCACCTCACCGAGAACTTCGTAGGCGCACACTTTGCGAATTACCAGTCCATGCTCGTGTTGTCCCACTTCAAGGGCCACGCCATGGGCGGGTTCGGCGGAGCGCTTAAGAATATGTCTATCGGCGTAGCGTCGTCACACGGCAAGGGGCACATTCACTGCTCGGGTGCCGTCATGGAGAAGTTTGAGGACATGTTCTCGGCCGACCACGACGCGTTTTTGGAGTCGATGGCCGATGCCGACAAGGCCGTCATGGACTATATGGGCCGCGAGAACATCGTGTACGTGAACGTGGCGAACCGCCTGTCGGTGGACTGCGACTGCGACGCGAACCCCGCCGAGCCCGAGATGGGCGACCTCGGCATTTTCGCCTCGCTCGACCCGGTAGCACTCGACCAGGCCTGCGTCGACGCCGTGTACGCCTCGGATGACCCCGGCAAAGCCGCCCTCATCGAACGCATGGAAAGCCGCAACGGCATCCACACCATAGAAGCCGCAGCCGCCCTCGGCCTCGGAAGCCGCGAATACAACCTAGTGGACTTGGACGCGTAAGCACGTTGCTTTAGCTGTAGCACACGGGTTTTACCTGGTAGGTTGACCGTAGGGCAAGGGCTCTGCCCTTGCCGTCAACCACGTTTGACCTGCAAGTTTACCAATGCTGAGCGGCAAGGGTAGAACCCTTGCCCTACGGAATTACTGCGTATCTTCTTCGCATTCGTTGCATTCTTCTTGTAGGGCTTCCAGAAAAGCGGTAGCAGGTCGGGAAAGGCGGCGGTGTTTTTTCCAGATGAGGCCCATTTCGCTTACGAGCGGTGGGTCGAGGGGGCGAAAACACATGGTGCCCTCATCCGACAGACGAACGAGGCGGTCGTAGCACACGGCCACGCCCACGCCTTCCTCCACCATGAGCGCGCCGGAAAACGGCAGGTTGTAAGTGGCCACCACGTTCCACGCGTCCGCTACGTCGCCGGCCCACTCGCGCAGCTTGCCGGTCTTGGTGGCCTGGCGCGACGTGATGAGCGCACGATCGGCGAGGTCATCCACGCGCACAACGTCGTTGGCGGCAAGCGGGTCGTCCTTGCGCATGAGCACGCCCCACCGATCGAGCGCCGGAAGTCGCAGCGATTCGCAGTCGGGGCGCTGCACGAATTCGCATTCCAACAGAAAGTCGAAGCGACCGTCGTGGAAGCGATCCACAAGATCGACCGTCGTGCCGCTGGCCAGGTGAAACCGCACATCGGGGTACGTGGCACGCAGGCGCTTGGCTGCGCGCAGCACAATGCGCAGCGCGTCGGTCTCGCCGCAACCAATGTGCACGTCCCCGCTTACGGCGCGCTCGGGTTGCGAGAGTTCGGCCTCGGCCTTGTCGGCCAATTCCACGATAGCCTTGGCGTACTCGCGCAAGCGCACGCCCTCGTCGGTGAGCGCAATGCGCTTGCTGCCGCGCTCGAACAGCTGCTTGCCGAAGCTCCGCTCAAGGTCGGCCAGCTGCCGCGAGAGCGTAGGCTGCGTCACATGCAACGCCTTCGCCGCGTTTGAAACGGTGCCCTCCTGTGCCAGCGCAAGAAAGTAGCGCAGGGTCCGCAGCTCCATAGCGCCTCCTTCCCTCTCATGCTTATGAGGCATACAAAACTATCAAGTATAAGCATTAGCTATTTTACTGCACGGGCAGTACGGTGTACAGGAACCACTTTGTCGAAAGGACGTCCCCCATGTCACTTACCTCACCCGCACGCACTCCACGCTCCGGCCTTGTCGTTTCACTATTGGTGGCGCACGCCTTCGCCCTCGGATTCGCCGAGTTCGTGCTCATTGGCATCACGCCCGATGTAGCGGGCGCGCTCGGCGAACCTTTCACGCGCATCGGTGACCTCGTGGGCTACTACGCACTCGCCTGCGCCGTGGCCACGCCGCTCGTGTCACTTGCCACCGCACGCATCGACCGCCTGAAACTCACGGCCGCGCTCTTGGTGGTGTTCAACGCCGGAAACCTGCTTACCCTCTTCGCAAACGACTACGCGCTGCTCGTCGTATCGCGCCTCATGCCGGCCATCACCTCCGGTACGCTGCTGGCCGTAGCTCTCACCTACGTGCCCGACATTGTAGGGAAGGAGAAGGCTCCGCGCGTGCTTGGGCTTTTGCTCGCCGGATTTTCGGTGTCAAGCGTGGTGGGTGTACCCATCGGAACCCTGCTCGCCGACGCGTTTGGCTGGAAAGCCGCGTACGGATGCGTGTTCGCACTTGGCCTGGTAGTAAGCATAGCTCTGCTGCCAGCCCTTCCTCGACGCACGGATGCGCCCACATCGCCCAGCGTGAACCCCACCACAAGCACGCCCACCGTGCGCTCTCAGCTGCGCATACTCACCGATAGCCGCGTACTCGTGAACACGGCTATGATCCTCCTTGGCGCGGCAGCTACCTACGTATTCCACACCTACCTCACGCCGGTGCTCGAAGGGCCGCTGGGCCTCGATGGCGCAGCTGCAAGCGCCATGCTCTTGCTGGTGGGAGCGGCATGCGTGGGTTCCAACCTGCTCTCGGGGTGGATCGCCGAACGCTTCGGCCTGCACGCCCTGCCCCTCACGTTCGGCCTGCACGCCATTGCCCTCGCACTCTTGGCCGTGACCATTCCCACCGGCCTGCCCGCCCTTGCGAACATTCTTGTGGTGGCAGTGCTCATGTACGCAATGAACTCCACCGTGCAAATGCTCTACCAGACAGTGGCGCGCACAGACTACCCCGCCGCCGTAACCTTCTCCGCGTCACTGCATCCCATGTCGTTCAACGCGGGTATCGCGCTAGGGTCATTCGCGGGCGGTATCGTGGTGAACACGGAAGGCCTGCTAGCCACCGGCCCCGTGGGCGCCCTCTTCGCCCTGGCCGCAGGCGGCCTTGCCCTCGTGCTGGTTCGCCTGGTGGCGACGCGACATGCCGAAGAGCGAAGCGGCGAACGTGCGGTCAAGCAAGATGCAGCTTAGAGCAGCTTCCGACACTAGAGCAGCTTCCAACGAGAAAGGACGCTTTTGATGAAGAACCCTCAAACGAACGACCTCAATCGACGGGAGTTTCTCCTGGCCGCAGCCGCAGTGGGGGCCTTGGGAGCAACGGGGCTTTTGGGCGGCTGTGCAACCTCAACCACACCCGCGCCTGATTCCGTGGAGCCTTCAGCACCTGAGGCCTCACCACCTCCCGCCCCCACCCCGGAGACGGCAGCCCCGTCCGCAGGCTCGCTTCCCTACGACTCGGTCTTTCCCCCACATGAACCTTTGGGGCGCGGCGTGGGCGTTATGCCCGGTCGCGTTACCTGGGTGCGCGACGCCGCGGCCGTGAACTGGGACGGCTCCGGCTTCTGGTGGCAGACTGAACACTTCAACGCCGACACCCTGCGCGCCATGGTGGCCGATGGCATCGCCAACCTCGCGGGTGCCGATTCCGCAGCCACCGGCTGGAACGCGCTTTTCGAAGCGCACAACGCGCGCACGGGCACGGCGGGTGGCTATCGTGCCGGGCAAAGCATCGCCATAAAGGCCAACATGAATGGTGCCGGCACGTTCGGTCGCGACGAAAACAGCGCCATGAGCTACACCACGCCCACACTTCTGCGGGCGCTTTTGCTCTCGCTTGTGGAGGACGCGGGTGTGGCCCCCGCCGCTATCGCCGTGTATGACGTATGTCGCATCTTTCCCCAACACGTGAGGGACCTTTGCTCGGAAGGCGCGCTCGCCGGCGTGCAGTTCCGCTACTTCGACGAGGGCAGCCCGAATGATGCCGTGGCCGACCCGAACGCGCCGCTCGTATGGTCGGCCGATGTCGCTGGCGACACCAACACGGTTCCCACCTGCGTGTCAGAGGCAACCTACCTCATCAACCTGGCCAGTCTTAAAGGCCACAGCTACGGGCTCACGCTTTGTAGCAAAAACCACTTCGGCTCCCTCATGAACTCAAGTCGCCTGCGTCCGCCCGAGGCCGCAGGCATCCATCGCTACGTATCCGGCCAGACCATGGGCTCCTACACGGTGCTCACCGATTTGTTCGCCAACCACCTGCTGGGCGGCAAAACGATGCTCTGGATGCTCGACGCGCTGGTGGTGGCTACCTCCGAAGGCGCGTCGGTTACACGCGAGGCGGCGCTCTGGGAAAGCGCGCCCTTCAACGGCGGCTTCACGGCGAGCGTGTTTTTGTCGCAGGATCCGGTGGCCATCGATTCGGTGGGTGCCGACTTCCTCATTAACGAGCCGGCGGTTACCAGCCGCAACAGAGCGCTTGACGGCAACCTGGGCGTGGAGAACTACCTGCATGAAGCAGGCCTGATATCTGCCCCTCCATCAGGTACAACGTACCGCGACGGTGCAGGTGGCGCGGTTGAAAACCTCGGTGTGCACGAGCATTGGAACAATACAGTTGAGCGCCTTTACAGCCGCGACCGGGGCGAAGCCGAAGGGATTGAGCTGTCCCGCATTCTGCGCGGCTAGGGGCAGGGGTCATGCGAAGAGAAAACGCTCGCTTGCTGGGTTTAAGATGATGCGGCGGTGGTCGTTTTCTCGATGGCGCGGGTGAGGGATTGGGTGACCTGAGGGATGGATTCTAGGTTCAGGGCGGCGTAGTTTATGACGAAGGCGTTTTGGTGCGAGCGTTCTTCTAGGGTGCCCACAGCGGCGGGTTGCTGGCAGAACGCGGAAAGGGGCGCGAGGACTACGCCTTCTTCGCGGGCGGCGGTGGTAAGGTAGGACTCGGTGGCGGAGGTGGTGATGCGCAGGAGGAAGTGGAGGCCGGCATCGGCGCCTTCAATGGCGAAGTGTTGGCCTGCCGGTGAAGCGGTCAGGGCCTCGATGAGGGCGTTTTTGACCGTGCGGTAGTGAACGCGCATACGGTTTATGTGACGTTCGAAATCGCCGTTTTCGATGAAGCGCGCCACCGCCAACTGCTCGATGGTGGACACCGTGCACGAATAAAAGCCCAGGTCGCGCTGGAACCGCTCGGCCAGATGCGCGGGCAACACGGCATAGCCGATGCGAAACGACGGCCCCAGACTGCGTGCGAACGTGTTGACGTAGATGACGCGGTCGGTAGCGTCGATGCTTTTCATGGCAGGAATCGGCCGGCCCGCCAGGCGAAACTCACAGTCGTAGTCGTCCTCTATCAGGTAGCGCCCCTCTTCTTCAGCCGCCCAGCCTAACAGCTCGTAGCGCCGACTGACCGGCGTCACCAACCCCGTGGGGTACTGGTGCGAGGGCATGAGGTGGGCGACGTTCGCACCCGAGGCGCGCAGGGCTGCTACGTCGATGCCCGCCGCATCGAGCGGCACGTGGGAAAGCAGCACATCATTCGCCCGATAGATGCTGGTCAGGCGCGGGTAACCGGGGTCTTCAACGGCGAAGTGGCTGCGCCTTCCCACCAGCTGCACAATGAAGTTGTAAAGCGTTTGCGCTCCTGAACCCACAATGATCTGTGCCGGATCGGCCTCAAGCCCACGGAACGTGCGCAAGTGCGTTGCAAGCGCCTCGCGCAGACACAGCGATCCGAACGCCGAGGTTTCGCCCAGCAGCGTGCGCTCGGGCTCGTGCGCCAACACGTCGCGCAGCGTCTTCGCCCACAGGGCGTAGGGGAACAGCTCGGTGGCCACCGACCCGGTGGCAAGATCGGCCACGAGCGAACTGGGCGCGGAAGCGGCGGCGGGTACCGACACCTCATGCGCACCGAAGCGCGCCACGGCGGCTTCCGTTTCCCCACGCGGCCGCTTCCCCCCGTTCATCTGGGCGCACGCGAGCGGAAGGTCGTTCACGAAGAACCCTCGGCGTGGCTCCGCGCGCACATACCCCTCGGCCACCAGCTGCTGGTAGGCTCCTTCCACGGTGATCAGACTCACGCCGAGGTGCTTCGCGAAGGCGCGCTTCGAGGGCAGTTTCATGTCGGCCGGAAGGGTGCCCGCTTCAATATCGCGCCTGATACAGCGATAGAGGTGCCCGTAGAGGCTCTCGCCTTCCCGCTCGTCAAACGTGTACGTAAGCATGACACCTTCCCTTTCGAAGCTGCGGCGGCGCGGCTGATCCCGCGTCCAACCCCGCAACTGGCCTTACCCGTGGCCTTACATCTGACCCTATTGATTAGTCCGACTTTGGACATACTACCATAGCCACCTTCGCCCTATTCTCAGACGACACACAACCGCAATGAAGGAGGCTCCCCATGGCAGAACCCAGCACCACAACCGCGCACGACCGCCGCGAGGCAAACCGCGCGTTCGCCCGTGCGCTCAAGGGCGGCGTCATCATGGACGTCACCACGCCTGAGCAGGCCCGCATCGCCGAGGACGCCGGCGCGTGCGCCGTCATGGCGCTTGAACGCATCCCCGCCGACATCCGCGCCGCCGGCGGCGTGTCGCGCATGAGCGACCCGGCCCTCATCAAGGACATCAAAAGCGCCGTCAGCGTACCCGTCATGGCGAAGTGCCGCATCGGGCACTTCGTGGAGGCGCAGATCCTCCAGGCGGTGGGCATCGACTGCATCGACGAAAGTGAAGTGCTCTCCCCCGCCGACGATGTCTACCACATTGATAAGAACGCGTTCACCGCGCCGTTTGTGTGCGGCGCGCGCGATTTGGGCGAGGCGCTGCGGCGCGTCGCGGAGGGCGCCGCGATGCTGCGCACCAAGGGTGAGGCCGGTACGGGCGACGTTGTGCAGGCCGTTCGCCATATGCGCCTGATCATGAGCCAGGTGCGCGCCGTGGCCGCCCTGGGCAACGACGAACTCTACGAAGAAGCAAAGCGTCTCCAGGTGCCGCTTGACCTGCTGCAACAGGTGCACGACACGGGCGCGCTGCCCGTCGTCAACTTCGCGGCTGGCGGCGTGGCCACTCCGGCCGATGCCGCGCTCATGATGCAACTGGGCGCCGAGGGCGTGTTCGTGGGCTCAGGCATCTTCAAGTCGGGCGACCCGGCCAAGCGCGCGCGGGCCATCGTGCAAGCCGTGGCCAACTACGAAGACGCGGAACTCATCGCCGCCCTGTCCGAAAACCTCGGCGAAGCCATGGTAGGCCTCAACGAACAAGAGGTGGACATACTCATGGCCGAACGCGGAAAGTAAGCGCACGCTCAATCGGCAATACGCACCCCGAGGCGTTGGGCGATGCCGGCGGCCTGGTAGAGGTCCATCGTGCAGCCGCGCAACTCGCCCATCGTGTCGGACAGGACAATGTCGGCCAACTGGCAGGTGGTCAGATCCACGCCGTCCAAGCTGGTGCGGAAGAAACTCGTGCCCACAAACCGCACGTCATCGAACGCGGCGCGCTTCAGGCGCATCTCCGATACATCGGCGTGCGAAAGGTCGGTCGTGCGCACGCCGACGTCCTCCAGCTTCGCTTTCGCAAGCGACGCGTAGGCTAATGTGGAATCGCGCACTTCCACGCGCCTTAGCACCGCCTCGGTGAAGTTAGCACCCGTAAACTTGCACGAGGCGAATGTGCAGCGTGTGAAGTTCGCCTCCGAAAAGTCGCTGTTCGAGAAGTCGCAGCCGGAAAACACCACATCGGTGAACGCGGCCCGCGTACAATCACAGGCCGCAAAGCGGCAGTTTTCAACGCGCGATTCCGACAACTCAAGCAGCGCGAAGTCGGCCCCGTCCACGTCGTCGCCCGCAACGAAGATATGGGCCGCAAAGGGGTCGCCCTCGCCTTCGTCCCGAATCCACGTAACAAGCGAGGCAACCGACACGAGCGAGGTGGGAACAGCGGGCGCGGCGGGCGCAGGCGCGCGATGGGCAGAACCGGACATGGAGGGCCTCCTTTTCAAGAAGCACCTATTCTACCCGATGCGCGCCCGGGCACGACGGGCGCTCTAGCGTGGTTCGATGGCGGCCTCGGGGCAGATTTCGCGGCAGAGGCCGCAGCGCAAGCAGGCATGTTGGTTGATGTGCGCGCGACCCTCCGCATCCAGCGTGATGCAGGACTGGGGACACCTGTCCACGCACGTCCCGCAGCCGATGCAGCGCGTGGTCACCGTGAAACCATCGAGTTCTTCCTCGTCGCCACCCAGCGTGAACGACGTACGGAAAATGGGGTGTTGCCCCAGGTCAAAGTACTCGCCCTGGCCGTGTTCCAAATAGAATGCCTCCAGCACGTAACGCGCCTCACCGGGATAGACCTCGTTCATGGACGGGTTCAGCTCAAACACGCGGTCGATGAGGCGGTGCTGCTCGGCCTCGTCGTCCGGATGCTCCACCGGCCCGCGCAAACGGCACGTGCGATAGTCAGGCGAGAGGCCGCAGAGGGCCACATACCGATCGCGCATGACCTCGGCGTAAAACGCCTTGCCGCGCGCCGCCACGAAGTAGAGCCGCCCGTCCTCCACCATCATCACGTCGATGATGCGCACGGCGGGAAGCCCGCGCGCGTCCACCGTTGCGAACGCCACATCGCGCACCGACCGTAAAAAGTCCAGGCAAAACGCCGCGTCAACCGCCTGTTCCTCGCGCGCCTGCGCAGCCGTCTCAGTTGTGGCATCCATGGCATCCTCCGTTCGTTCAGCCCCGCCCACCTGCGCAGAACGGGGCACACCCGCTCACCGTTGCTGCCCACTGTATCCACGAGCCCCGCGCTCAGCAAGCGCCCTTCGCGCAAAACCCGCCGCCGGACGGAAAGCGGCGCACGCGGACGGCGGCCCGCACCCCGCGAGCCGCGGCCCTCAGCCCCCAGCCCGAGCCCCGCGCCCCGCAACACCCCTCCCCACGCCACCCTCACACCTCCGCCACCAAACCTCCACCTCTCGCCCCAGCGGCGCACGCTCGCACTCCGATTCGCCACGCTCCCCTATCCATCAGGCGCAACATCCACCTTCCCTGATACCATCACCTCATCGGGAACCGCGCGCCCCCTGCCAACAAGCGCGCCTATCCCGCTTGGCACCTGCCGCCCGCACGACCCCGCGCGTGGCAGCGGAAGGAGGCCTGCCCATGGACCAGTCACTGCTTCTCTCCACCGGCGAGTTCGCGCAGATGTGCAACGTCAGCCGCGAGCTTCTGGTGCACTACGACAAGATTGGCCTGCTGAAGCCCAAGGAAGTGCGCGGCAACGGCTATCGCTATTACTCGCTCAAGCAGCTCTACCTCTTCGACGTCATCCGCTTTTTCGCCGACGCGGGCATGGCAGCCAAAGAAATCAAGGAGTACCTGGACAATCGCTCCACGGAACTGTTCCTGGACAACATTCAGGAAAGTATCGACCGCATGGCCCACGAGCGCGACGTGCTGGACGCGCGCATCGGCATGATGGAGAAGATGCGCTACCTCACCCAGCGCGCCGTGGACTTCCCCAAAGAGCGTCCGCGGCTGGCGTACTGGGACGAAATTTGGCTTCTGGCCACGCCCGTTCCGCGCGAACGCACGCAGCAAAGCTTTGCGCGGGCCATGAGCGAACACTCGGATTTCTGCCGCAACGAGGCGGGCATGGCGTCGTTTCCGTTGGGGCGCGTGGTTGAAATACCCAACGCGAACGACCCCGCCACCTTCTACTACACCAAGCTGGTGACCTGGGTGTCTCCGCCCCACGATGGCTCGGTGCCGCCGGCACGGCTCGAGCGCAAGCCGAAGGGCAACTACGCCGTTATCCTGCATCAGGGCGGCACCAGCACGGTGGCGCGTTCGTACGCGCGACTGCTCGATTACGTGCGGCGCAAGGGTTTCCGCATGCTCGGGCCACTGTATGAGCTGGACATGAACTCATATCTGATGTCGGATTCGGCGGATGATTACCTGCTACACATCTCCGTGCTGGTGGATGTGGAAGAGGCCGTACAGCAGGTCGCCCGGCGCGACACCTGAGCGTCGGAGAACCGGGCGACCGTGCCACCAGGGCGTGTATGTGCCTGCACGCCTACGCGCTCAGGCGCTCGTTTTCACGAATGAGATCGGCTACCACGGAAGGCTCGGACAGCGTGGAGATGTCGCAGAGGTCTTCCGTTTGATGCGCCGCAATCTTGCGCAAGATGCGCCGCATAATTTTCCCGCTGCGCGTTTTCGGCAGGGCTTTCGCGAAGTGAACCACGTCGGGCCGGGCGATGGGGCCAATGACCTCGCGCACGTGGCTGGCCAGCTGTATGCGCAGCTCGTCGCTTACCACCACGCCCTCGTGCAGCGTGACGTAGGCGTAGATGCCCTCGCCCTTCACGGGGTGCGGGCAGCCCACCACGGCCGCCTCGGCCACTTCCGCACACGACACGAGCGCGCTTTCGATCTCGGCCGTGCCCAGGCGGTGACCCGACACGTTGATGACGTCGTCGATGCGCCCGGTGATCCAGAAGTAGCCGTCCTCGTCGCAGTACGCGCCGTCGCCGGTGACGTAGCGGCCCGGCGTGGGGAAATACACGTCCTTGAACGCCTGCTCATTGCCGTGCACGCCCTGCATCATGCCTGGCCAGGGACGCGTCACCACCAAGCTACCGGGTTCTCCCAGCGCGGCGGGCGTACCGTCTGAGCGCACCACCTTCGGCTCCACGCCGAAGAACGGCAGCGCGGCCGAGCCGGGTTTCATGTCCACCGCGCCCGGCAGCGTGGTTATCATGACGCCGCCCGTTTCGGTCTGCCACCAGGTGTCGGCCACGGGGCAGCGGCCCTGCCCGATGGCGGAGTAGTACCACAGCCACGCCTTCGCCGTGATGGGCTCGCCCACCGACCCCAACAGCCGCAGGCTTGAGAGGTCGTGCGTGCACGTCCAGCGCTCGCCCTCGCGCATGAGGGAGCGCACCACCGTGGGCGCGGTGTAGAGCAGGTTCACGCCGAACTTCTCCACCACCTCCCAGAAGCGGTCGGGCTTGGGGTAGTTCGGCACGCCTTCGAACATGAGCGATGTGGCGCCGCTGGCCAGCGGGCCGTACACGATATAGGAGTGCCCGGTGATCCAGCCCGCGTCGGCCGTGCACCAGTGGATGTCGGTTTCTTTCAGGTCAAACACGTATTTCATGGTGAGCGTGGCATACAGAAGGTAGCCGCCCGTGCCGTGCACGATACCCTTGGGTTTGGCCGTGCTGCCGCTGGTGTAGAGCACGAACAGCGGCTCGTTGGCCTCCATGCGCTCCGGTTCGCACGCGGGCGACGCGGTTGCCGTAAGGTCGTCCCACCACACGTCGCGCTCAGGTTCCATGGTGGTGCGCTTCTCGATGCGACGCACCACGAGGCAGGTTTTGACCTGGGGACACTCCGCGAGCGCCTGGTCGCATACGCCTTTGATGCGCAGGATTTTGCCCGAGCGGTAGCCGAAGTTCGCGGTGACCACCACACGCGCGCCGGAGTCGTCGATGCGGTCTTTCAGCGCCTCGGCCGACAACCCGCTGAACACGACGCAGTGCACAGCGCCAATGCGGGCGCACGCCAGCATGGCAATGGCCAGCTGCGGAATCATGGGTAGATACAGCACCACGCGGTCGCCCCTCTGCACCCCAAGGCTTTTCAGCACGTTCGCTGCCTTGCACACCTCGCGGTGAAGGCGCTGGTAGGTGAACACTTCCACCTCTTCGGAGGGCTCGCCTTGCCAGATGAGGGCCGCCTTGTTGCGGCGCGGGCCGTCCAGGTGGCGGTCGATGCAGTTGTAGGAGGCGTTCAGCTGGCCGCCGCGGAAGTAGCGCACGAAGGGACGCGGCGCGTCGAAGTCGTACTCTTCCACGGCGTCCCACGAGCGGTACCAGTCAAGGTGGCGCTCGGCCATGTCACCCCAAAACGCGTCGGGGTCGGTAAGCGAGCGGCGGTACAGCTCGTCGTAGTCTTGGCGACTTTTCAGGTGGGCCTTGTAGCTGAACTCGGGGGACGGTTCTATCGATCGCTCGTCTTTGAGCATCTGCCTGATGAAGGCGGCGCGGGTGTTGTGCTCCATGGTGAGGTCCTTTCTGGGGGAGGAAGGTGTCGGCGGGGGTGCGGACGCGGGCCCGGGGAGGCGCAGGAGGGCGCGGATGCGGGCCGGGGGGCGCGGTTAGGCTACGTTGTCCTCGGTTGCCATGTTCACGTACACGACGTTATGCACGACGAGGGGCTTGTACATGGCTTGCAGGTGTACCTTGCCGGGGCTGCAGGCGCGCAGGTTGTGGCCCAAATCCGGCCGCGCATGGATGAGGTGAGCGAAGGTATCTTCAAGAAGGATGGTCTCACTCAATTCCTGGCATTCATGCAGCGCCAGGCAGAGCGCGTCCACCGTGCGCTCGTCGCAGCGGGCGCACCAATCGAAGTCAGCAATGTCCATGAGCACCACGGCGTAAGCGATGAGGCCACGATGGCGCAGGCAGGGAACCAGCCGCTCGGCCGACGCCTGGTCAAGCGGCGTGCCATCAAGCAGTTCGTCGAGGCGAAGAAGCGCGTCGCGCCTGAGGTAGGTGGGCGCGTCGCTTGCAGCGAGCACCACCAGCGGTTCCGGGTCGGTGAGCCGCGCCACAGTCGCAATCTTCGCGGCGGAGCTTACCCCTTCGTCAAAGATGGGCGCGAGTGGGGCGAAGCTGCGAGCGTCCTTCGTGATGGCAGGCGCCGAGCACGTGAGCGCAAGCAGCGCATGCAGGGCAGGATGGTCGGCGTGGATGGAGCCCGGGTGTGGAATTTGACTCTTCGTCAGTTCGATGACCTTGCGTTTTGCGTTCATGGGAGCGCCTCCTTCAGCGGTTCGTTCCTGGTGGTTCCTTTCGATCGTTGGTCGAGGTTTCGAAAACTGCCAGGTTGCCGGGTGCCTCTTGGGTGGCAGTCCGGCTGCCGTGAGGCCATCATGGGGTTTGCAACCATTACAAGGTCAAGAAAGCAAGCAAAACCCACCCCACCGTCGGCACAATTTGACCCGCGAGCGGATTTTGCGAGAATTGGATACCTCTGGCGTATTCGTCAGCGCGAAGCGCGTCACGCTTCTTTCGGGCGATTCCCTTATTTCTAGTGGAACTGTAGCATTTATTCTTGACATCGGGCTGTGCGGCTCTATCTTAATCCCTAGAAATTTTATAGGGATTAACGAAAGGCATGGCCATTCTCATGACAACGCACAGCCCTCTCTTAAACATTGACCACCTGTCTGCCTCGGTGGACGGCACTCCCCTTTTGCACGACATCAACCTCGCCGTCGGCGCGCGCGAGACGCACGTGATCATGGGGCCAAACGGCGCGGGCAAGTCCACGCTCGGCCACCTCATTATGGGTGACAGCACCTACGACATCAGCGCTGGCCACATCACGTTCGACGGGCAGGACGTCACCGATCTTTCGCCCGACAAGCGCTCGCGCGCGGGCATCTTCCTCAGCTTTCAGGCGCCGGTGGAAATTCCCGGCGTGCCCGTATCAAGCTTCCTGCGTGCCGCGGCGGCGGGCCGCGAGGGGCTTGACCTCAAGGGCAAGCAGTTCCGCAAGCACGTGCGCGCGCTGGCCGACCAGCTGGACATGGACCCTACGTACCTCGACCGTGAACTGGGCGTGGGCTTCTCCGGAGGCGAAAAAAAGAAGCTTGAGATGCTGCAACTGTTGCTGCTGCGCCCCAAGCTGGCCATCTTGGACGAGACAGACTCGGGGCTTGATGTGGACGCGCTTGGCGTGGTGTCGCGTGGCATCGAGGCGTACCGCACGTCAACCGAAGGCGCGCTCGTGGTGATCACGCACAACACACGCATCCTTGAGCGGCTCGACGTCGACCGCGTGCACGTGATGGTGCGCGGCCGCCTCGTGGCCGAGGGCGACGCCTCGCTCATCGCCGAGATCGACGAGCACGGCTTCGAGCGCTTTGAACGCGAAGCTGAACTCGCGCTGGCCAGCTAGGAGGCCACCATGCCATCAGGAAACCGCACCTACGTCGACGACGTCGACCGCACCGTATACGACCTGTTCAACAGCGAGGAAGGCACCGAACGCCTCGATGCAGGCCTCACGCCCGACATCGTGCGCGAAATTTCGGCCAAGAAAGACGAGCCCGCCTGGATGCTCGACTTCCGCCTGAAGTCGCTCGAAACCTACCAGCGCCTCGCCGCGCCCGACTGGGGTCCCGCGCTCGACGGCCTGGATATGGACCACATCGTGACGTACGTGAAGCCGAACACCGACCAGCAGAGCGATTGGGACAGCCTGCCCGACGACGTGAAGAACACGTTCGACCGCCTCGGCATTCCCGAGGCCGAGCGCGCCTACCTGGCCGGCGTCGGCGCCCAGTACGACTCCGAGCTGGTGTACCACAACATGCAAAAAACGGCTTCTGACAGGGGCATTGTGTACTCGGGCATCGAGGAAGCGCTGCACGACCCGCAGTGGGAGCCCCTCATCCGGAGCAAGTTCATGACGCTCATCCCGCCCACCGACCACAAGTTCGCCGCACTGCACGGCGCGGTGTGGAGCGGCGGCTCGTTCGTGTACGTGCCCGCGGGCGTGCAGCTGGACTTCCCCCTGCAAAGCTACTTCCGCCTGAATGCGAAAGGCGCAGGGCAGTTCGAGCACACGCTCATCATCGTGGAGGACGACGCCAGCCTGCACTTTATTGAGGGGTGCTCGGCGCCCAAGTACAACGTGGCGAACCTGCACGCCGGCGCCGTGGAGCTGTTCGTGGGCAAGCGCGCGTCGCTTCGTTACTCAACCATCGAGAATTGGTCGAAGAACATGTACAACCTCAACACGAAGCGCGCCGTCGTGCAGGAAGGCGGGGCCGTCGAGTGGATCAGCGGATCGTTCGGCAGCCACGTGGGCTACCTGTATCCCATGTCCATTTTGGCGGGGCGTGGGGCTACCAGCAGTTTCACCGGCATCACGTTTGCCGGCGCGGGGCAGAACCTCGACACCGGCTGCAAGGTGGTGTTGGCCGCGCCCGACACCTCGGCCACTATTGAGACGAAATCCATCTCGAAGGGAGGCGGCGCGTCCACCTTCCGCTCGTCGGTGGTGGCGACGGAGAACGCGCGCGGGTCGGCCGTCAGCGTGTCGTGTCAGTCGCTCATGCTGGACGACATGAGCCGAAGCGACACCATCCCTGTCATGGACATTCGCTGCAAGCACGTGGACATCGGCCATGAGGCCACCATCGGCCGCATCGGCGACGACAAGGTGTTTTACCTGATGAGTCGCGGCGTCTCGGAGGAAGAGGCCCGCACCATGATAGTGAACGGCTTCGCCGACCCCGTGAGCAAAGAACTGCCGCTGGAATACGCCGTGGAAATGAACAACCTCATCAAACTGGAAATGGAAGGGGCCATCGGCTAATGGAACAGGTAACGATCCCCAACGCGAATGCGATGCCCGCCCCCACCTGGCACAAATTGCGCGTAAATGACGTAGATATTGAGCTACCAGCGAACCTACAAGCAATCCAAAAAGTAGAGGTCAACGCAAGCGAACCCACAAAGGCCTCGCCCACGGCTGCGCACCAGGTTAACAACCAAGCTACTCCCCCTGCAGCCCTAGAAGGGGAAGTAACTGAAGGAGAAAGTACAGAAAGCGCTTGGGATAAAGCCCTGTGTCGTGCAAGTTCTTCCTCTCCTTGTGCCGCTGGTGAACTTGGGGAGCAACCTGCCATGCGCGCGGCTGACGTGGGGATTTCTCCGGTTAGACAAGGGACTCTCCCTGCAGCCCAAAAAAGGGAGGAAGCGAAGGGTGCGGAGATGGATGAGGTGGCGCTTTCGGGGTATCAGGTGGGTTCTTTTGAGTCTCGCTATCTTTCGGCTGAAGATACCTTCACAACAGGGATGGGGGCTGATGCTTCTGAGTATTTGGAATTTGTGGCGGGGGAGCCGCTTGTGTTTGCGACACAGCCGGGTGAGCAGACCTGTGCAACGGTACGCCTTGAGGGTGTGGATGGCGCGGTCAACGCGGCAACCATTGATGTCATTGCGGCGCCGGATTCGCAGTTCTCGCTTGCTATTGCGCTTGACTCTCCTGCGCCTGGGGCGGGCGTTGTCGGCACGCGGCTGCGCGTGTTCGCCAATACAAACGCGCAGGTAGACGTCACCACCACACAAACTCTCGACGACACCTGGGTGGCCCTCGACGACACCGGAGCGCTGCTGGCCGAAAACGCGCGCCTGAACGTTCGCCATACCGTGCTGGGCGCGGGCCGCGCCTACACCGGACTCGCGGCCGACCTGCGCGGCAACGACGCACGCCTTGACGTAACCACTCGCTACGCCGGGCAGGCCGACCAGCTGCGCGACTTCAACTACGCCGTCACCCAGCGCGGCCGCCGCACGCACGCCAATCTGGAGGCGAACGGCGTGCTGGCGGGCGCGTCGCAGAAAACGCTGCGTGGCACCATCGACCTCGTGCACGGTTGCAAAGGTTCGGAAGGTTCCGAGCGCGAAACCGTGCTGCTGGCCGACGAGCGCGTGGAGAACCGCACCGTGCCCGTCATCCTGTGCAGCGAGGATGACGTCGCTGGCAACCACGGCGCCACCATTGGCCACGTGCGCCCCGAACAGCTCTTCTACCTGACCAGCCGTGGCATCGCGCCCGACGCAGCCGAGCGCCTGTTCATGGTGGCCGCCTTCGAGCAAGCCGCCTTCGAAGCCCCCGACCCGCGCACCCGCGAAGCCGTCATCCGCCTGGCTGCCACCCGCACCATCAACCTCGATCTCGACCTCGGCCAGCAGGAGATGATCGCATGAGTTCTCAACTTCTAGGGCCGGAAGGCAAACATCGGGAGCAGCGCTGCATGCGAACGGCTTCTCAGGGCGTCACTGAGTGCAACACTTCTTCCGCCAACATCGCCGTCAATCCCTATAAGGCAGACTTTCCCCTGTTGGCGGCAAACCCTGAGCTGGCTTTTCTCGACAGTGCGGCCACAGCCCAGCGGCCGCATGCGGTGCTTGATACCCAGCGCGCGTTCTACGAAACCATGAATGCGAATGCCTTGCGTGGGCTCTATCGGCTGTCGGTTGAGGCCACGGAGGCTATCGAAGCCGCCCGCGCCCGCATCGCCCGTTTCATCGGCGCCCCAGCTGGCCGCGACATCGTATTTACGCGCAACGCCTCGGAGGCGCTCAACTTGGTAGCGCGCTCCTTCGCGCCCACGGTACTCGAGCCGGGCGACGAGGTGTGCCTCACCATCATGGAGCACCACAGCAACCTCATCCCCTGGCAGCAGGCCTGCCGCGCCACCGGCGCACACCTTATATATATGTATCCGAACGAAGACGGCGTTATCACGCCCGAGGAAATGGATGCGAAAATTGGCCCGCGCACAAAGATTGTCGCCGTCGCCCACGTGTCCAACGTTCTCGGCATCGAAAACCCCGTGTGTGCGCTGGCCGACCGCGTGCACACCCGCGGCGGCTACCTTGTGGTGGACGGCGCACAGTCGGTTCCGCATATGCCTGTTGACGTGCAAAAACTCGGTGCGGACTTCTTCACGTTCTCGGCCCATAAGGCGCTCGGTCCCTTCGGTATTGGCGTGCTCTGGGGTCGCACGGAGCTGCTCGACGCGATGCCACCCTTCCTCACGGGCGGCGAGATGATCTCGTCGGTTACCGAAACCGACGCCGTGTGGGCGCCCGTCCCCGAGAAATTCGAAGCCGGCACGCAGGATGCCGCTGGCATTGTAGCCACGGCCGCCGCGCTCGACTACCTGGAAGACATTGGCTGGGAGGCTCTGCAATCCCGCGAGCACGCCCTCGTCCACACTGCGATGGAGCGCCTCACCGCGCTCCCGTACGTGCACCTCATTGGCCACCCTGACCCCGCACAACACCACGGCGCCATCAGCTTCAACGTGGACGGCATCCATCCTCACGACGTGGCAAGCATTCTTGACGAACAGAACGTCGCCATCCGCGCCGGCCATCACTGCGCCCAGCCCCTGCTGGCGTGGTTGGACGTTGAGTCGTGCTGCCGCGCCTCGCTCACGTTCTACAACGACGAAGCCGACATAAACGCTCTGGTGGAAGGCTTGGAAACTGTCTGGAGGACCTTTAATGGCTAGCATCTACACCGCCGCGCTCATGGAGCACAACGCGCACCCCGACTACAAATACGTCATGGACGACCCCACGTGCACGCATGACGGCGTGAACCCCAGCTGCGGCGACGAACTCACGCTGGCGCTCCGCCTTACCGGCGACGTCATCGAGGAAGCTGCGTTCACCGGCCACGGCTGTGCCGTGAGCCAAGCCACCGCCGACATGATGGCCGACCTCGTCACCGGCGAAACCGTCACCGAGGCGCGTCGCCTCACCGCGCTCTACCTGGACATGATCAAGGGCCGTCCCCTCACCGCCGAGGAACGCGCTGATCTCGACGAAGCCGCCGAACTCGAAAGCATCGCCCGCATGCCCGCCCGCGTCAAATGCGCCGAACTCGCCTGGCGCACCCTCGAGCGCCTACTGGATGAGCAGTTGAAGCAGGCATAACGTCGCGCGCTATCCGCGTCGCCCGCACCCCGACACCCGCCCCACCTTCGCCCGCACCCACCCCCAAGCATGCAGTTTTGCTGGCGAGTGACACCGCAAGTCCGCATGACGTCCCGCCACCGCCCGCCTGTGCCGTACAATGACAGAAAAACGGTCACGCGAGGGAAAGAGGACAACATGACAGCATCAAGCGACGTCACGCTGGGCTTCATCGGATTCGGTAACATGGCGCAGGCGATGGCGTGCGGGCTCGTGGAGGCGGGTGCCTTGCCCGGCGAGCGCATCTGGGCCACGGCCGCTCACTTCGACAAGCTGCAGAAAAGCGCTGGTGCCCTGGGTGCGCACGCCTGCGAAACGGCAGCGGAAGTTATCGAAGCAAGCGACTTCGTTGTAGTAGCCGTGAAGCCTCACCTCGTGGCTCAGGTGCTGGAACCCGTGCGCGACGCGCTGGCCATTAAAGCCGTGATCTCGGTGGCCGCCGGCTGCGGGTTCGATTTCTATGAAGACATCCTCGCGCCCGGCACGCACCACGTAAGCACCATCCCCAACACGCCTATCGCCGTGGGCGCGGGCGTGGTGGCGTGCGAGGTGCACCATTCGCTCTCCGACGCCGAACTCGCGGCGTTCGAGAACCTGTTTGGCCAGGTGGCGCTCATCGAATGGGTGGACGGCAAGCTGCTTTCCACCGCAAGTTCCCTCGCCGGCTGCGGTCCCGCTTTCGCCGCCATGTTCTTGGAAGCGCTCGGCGATGCGGGCGTGAAACACGGCCTGCCGCGCGCCACCGCGTATCGTCTGGCCGCCCAGATGATGAAGGGCACGGCTGCGCTTCACCTGGAAACCGGCGAGCACCCCGGCGCCATGAAGGACGCTGTGTGTTCCCCGGGCGGCACCACCATCAAGGGTGTGGCCGCGCTTGAAAAGGACGGCTTCCGCGGCTGTATCATTGACGCCATCGATGCCATCGCCGGCGAATAGCAGCCGCCCCACACCAGGCACGAAAGGCCGCACGTGACCACCGCAACCTACGTTTTGATGCATGGCAACGTGGAAACGGTCAGGTTTTCCTACGACCTTGAGGCCCACGCCGTGGAGAAGGTGCTGGCCGTGCCGAACGCCGCGCACGCGCCCCTCACCGTATTTGCGCGCGGGGGGCGCGTGTCGGAGTTTGCGCTGAACCGCTGGTGGCACGAGCGGGGGCTTTTGGCGTCACACCACCAGCTGCGCGCGCTGGAGGGGCATCCCGAAACGCGCAGCACGCTCACGCTGGCCGAGCGCACGTGGTGTTTAAGCCTGTCGGATCACTACTGGGTAAACGACGAAGAACGCCCGCTGAACTGGGATGATATCAACTTCTTCGACAATGACTTCTCGCACGACTTAAACCTCGTGCCCGTGCTGCACGCCGCACCTCGCGGCTCCACCCTGTTGGCGCGTACGACCACGCTCATGCCCCACGACGAGCCCGCAAGCGTCGAACAGCGCAAGAAGTGGGTCATCTCCGGCGGGAAGCGCATGTTTATCAAGGCGGGCGGCTCGCCGTTTAACCAGGCGGCGTACAACGAGGTCATAGCCACGCGGCTCTACCGCCGCCTGCTGCGCGAAGACGACTACGTGCCCTATTCCCTGTACCGTGATGACCTGGGCACCTACTGCGCTTCACCCATGATGCTGGGCGAGGGCGAAGAACTCATCCCACTCTACGACCTCATACGCTGCCGTCGCCGACCCGATGACTTGGGGCGAGCTGCCTATCTGCTGGCACGTCTGCGCTCGGTGGGTGCCTTGGGCACGCTCAGCACGCCGCGACGGGAGTTGAACCTTGTGGTGTCGCTTCTGCGCGAGCGGGGCATCCACCAGCCCGAAGAATTCCTCTCCAAGATGTTCACCTGCGATTTTATCCTGGCGAACGACGACAGGCACTTCTGCAACTTCGGCGCCATCCGCGATGCCGCCACGCTGCGCTTCAAGCGCCTCGCGCCCATTTACGACACCGGCATGTGCCTGTGGTGCCGCGCCGAGAAGCTGGAAACGTTTTCGGACTTCCACTACGCCACCAAGCCCTTCCGTCCCAAAGGCATGCGACCGACCGACCAGTTGGCCCTGTTCAACCACTACGATTGGTTCGCCGAAAGCGCCCTGGATGGCTTCGCCGACGAAGCCAAAGCCATCCTCAACCGCAACCCCCTCATGCCCCCCGGTCGCAACGCCCTCGTGCACCTCGGCATCGTGCGCAACATAGAATGCCTGGTCAACCGCGTCCGCCGCCTGCGCGGCTGAAACCAGAAGGGGCAGACAAGCTGCCGTAGCACCTCCCCCGCCCCCACTTCATTGTCCTAGCAGCCGTCGTCGGCGTGCAGAATCACCGTGCACTGCGACCCCAGCTTCGCCGTACGCACGTCCCCGCCGTCAGCGAGGCTCACGCGCCCTGCGTCCACCAGCTGCTCAAGTTCGCGGCGCGACACCTCCAACTTCCGCCGCAGCACGTGGGCCACGGTCAGGCCGAGTGCATCTTCGCAGGTGATGTCCACCCGGCACGCGTCCCGCCCAGCATAGCGTTCGCCTTCAACGACGAATTCCACCGGGCCGCGTCGGGCGCCGTTGCGCCGCAAGAGCGAGGCGTCGAGCGCACACGCAAGCGCCAGATCGGGGTCGTTCGCCAAAAACCGCTCGAGCCGCCCCTTGCTTACGGCTTTCGCGCTTCCGCGGCTGATCACCGCGCTGTTCCACACGCTTCCGCACGTGGCGCAGCGATACACCAGCCACACGTCAACCAGTTTCTTCTGCGCGTTTACGCGGAACAGGCCCGTCGACGCAAACTTCGCGTCAGCACCGCAGGCCCCACAAGGCCGCACGGCGAAAGGCGCGCCAGCCGCAGCCACGCGCCACGATAGTGTTTTCATGGTAAAGAGTGCCTTCCTTCGCAATTCGGTCATGTTCGAAAAGGAAGGTACGCACAGGTGGCACCACGCCATTGTTCAGCTTTTTCATAAGAACCTCTTCTGTTGTTTCCATCGGTTTAAGGCCATGCTAACGCCACCGCGCGCTGCGCGGTATCAATGAAGGCGAGCTGTTGTCGAAGATTTACCGGTTGGGAGGAACAGTCATACAAGAGGCCTTTCAGAATACGGAAGGGTCTCAAAAACCCACGCCCGCCATCATACCGAACCCCCACCAAACGTTCAACCGGTAACATCTTTTGCCACCATGAGTCAACAAGCAAGGCAGCGACCGGCCTTCGTTCACGCTGCGCTCATAAGTTCTTGGTATACTGCAAGACATGCAAGCAGCTCACAACATATCGCAAGTAAAAGGTGTTCGTACGCGTCTGAGTGATGGGAAGCCCTACAGCATTCCTCGCAGCCTTGATGACCTTCGTGGTCCCTCCTCTGGAACGATCACGCTTCCAAAATCCTTGCTCTGGGCTCCGGGTGGTGGGGACGTGCCGTTATCCACGCGCGGGAATGTGAAACTGGCTTACCAAGCCATCATTTCAGAAGGCACCGTCGAGCAGCAGTGTCGCTACCTCAACAAGGCGCTGCTCACCTCCGTGTGGCCACACCTGAGCGTACCAGCCCAAGCCGCCCGTCAGTGGCAAGAACGCTTCCCCGAACTGCGCGGAAACCTCAGAGCAAAGCTCGCCGCATGCTAAAAGACATGCAACGCACCCTCGCGCACGAAGCACTTTCCGTTCTTTCACCCTACGGGTTCGTACTCGCTGGCTCGGGAGCCATTCGCGAACACGGACTTATCGAGCGACCAACGGAAGACATCGACCTTTTCTGCGCCGTCACGGCAGAAGATAATCAGTTTGAAACCGCGGTTACTATTCTCACAAAACACCTGGAAGAGTGCGGATATCACATTCGGGAACACCAAAGGTCACCTCATTATTACTCGGCAGAAGTCGAACGCGAAGGGGTAACGCTCCAGTTTGATATGGGAATTGATTACCGCGAATATCCTCCTGCACGCTTGGAAGTTGGACCGGTTCTTGACGTACGTGATGCCGTAGCGAACAAACTGGGAGCGATGTGCAGTCGCGGAGAACCGCGCGACTACCTTGATGCCGACAAAATTCATACCTCCGGCTTATTCAGTGACGAGACACTACTAAACCTCACGTTAGATCATGATTTGGGTCTTACTAAAAGCCTTTTTATCGAATGCTTGAGAGCGGTTGTAACCATCGAGCCCGAAGAAGTAGAGCGTTATGGATACCGTACTGGTGATTTAGCTGAAGTCAAAGTAAGACTCATGAATTGGGCTAACGATTTGGAACAAAGTGGCTGGTAAGCGCCTTTCCCACGCCCCACTTCGCGCGCATACGCTTGTGTTACGATAAATCTTCGTTGGCGCGTTTTGCGTCGCGCGGTTGGGGGGATTCTCGCCAGCTGGACCTAGGAAGGGTGGCTTTATGCCTCTTAATAAGGCGGTGTTGGCGGCGTTTAAGGCGGCTACGCGGTTGCGGCCGGATATCAAAGACTTTTACGAGGCTCAGCGCTTCGCGGAAGATATCATGGCGCGCATGGCCATACCCAACCCGCGGTGTCGCATCGACGAAGCACATGCGGTCATGCCCGATGGTTACGAGGTGCCCCTGCGGGTGTTCACGCCGCTTGACTTCGACTTTTCGCTGGCCAATGGGCTGAAGGTGTGCGAGGACTCGCGCGGGACCGTCCTCTTTTTCCACGGCGGCGGCTGGGTGAACGGCAACGTGGATTTCTACCTGGACGCGTGCACCACTATGGCCATCAAGTTGGAGCGGCGCGTGGTGTCGGTGGACTACCGGCGCGCGCCCGAGCATCGTTTCCCGCAGGCGCCGGAAGATTGCTACGAAACCGCACGTCAGCTGTTCGCGGGCAATCTGCTCCCCGACGTCGACCCCCACAACATCGTGCTCTTCGGCGACAGCGCCGGCGGCAACTTGGCCACCGTCGTGTCGCTCATGGCGCGCGACCGCGGCACCTTCTCTCCGCGCACGCAAATGCTGCTCTACCCCGTGACGTACAACGACCACGCCTTCACCACCTCGTGGTTCGATTCCGTGCGCGACAACGGCGAGGACTACCTGCTGTCCTGGCGCGACATCGAGGGCTACATGGACCTCTACCAGGCCTCCCCCGCCGACCGCTCGAACCCCTACTTTGCGCCGCTTTTGGCGCCCGACCTCTCGGGCATGCCGCGCACCCTCATGCTCACGGCCGAATACTGCCCCCTGCGCGACGAGGGCGAAGTGTTCGCGCAACGCCTCGCAGATGACGGCAACGACGTGGCGTGCTATCGTATCCTTGACGCGGTGCACGGCTACCTGCTGTACCCGCCGGTGTTCAGCATCGTGCGCGACACCTACCGCATAATGAAGCACTTCCTCGACGACGAGGAGTTGAAGCAGGAAGGCGAACCGGCGTGGCTCGGGCTACTTGGTACCGACTAGACAATGTGGGAAAGTTCTACTCGTCGCAGGCAGGAAGCTCTGCTCAGACGGTGTTTCGCTATTCGGCAACGCTCACCGACGAGGTGGATGAAGCCGCCCTCCAGCGCGCGCTTGAGCGCACGGTGGACGAATTCCCCAACTTTAACGTGTGTTTGCGCAGCGGCATGTTCTGGCACTATCTGGAACAGGCCGCCAGCACCCCGCAGGTGCAGCAGGAGAACCTGCCCATCTGCTTTGGCCTGCATGTTCACGCGAAAAGCGTGCTCATGCGCGTGAGTTACTACCGCGCGCGCATCAATTTGGAAGTGTCGCACATGGTGTCGGACGGGCGCGGCACGCTGAGTTTCTTCAAGGCGCTTCTGTACGCGTACGTGGAGGAACGCTACGGTGTGGAAGGCGTGCCGCATGAATACGATGGCTCCGATGCGCAGAAGTCCGAGAACAGTTTCGACAAGTATTTCGAACCCGGCCTGGCCGCCGCCACGCCCACGCCGAAGGTGTATCGCATCAGCGGCTGGCGCGATCTGGCCGACCCCACCTACATGGAGTTTCACCTGAGCGCGCGTGAGGTGCTTGACGTGGCGCGCGGGAACGGCGTGAGTTTGACGGCGCTCATGATTGCGGCCGTGATGTGCGCCATCCGCGACGAGATGCCGCGGCGCGACCGCGGGCGCACCATTCGTATTGACGTGCCGGTTGACCTGCGGCAATTCTTCAAGTCCACCACGGTGAAGAACTTCTTCGGGCTGGCGTTTGTCACCTACACGCCGGGGGAGGTTGATGAGCCCGTGGAAGCCGTGGCCGCGCAGGTGCAAACGCAGCTGAAGGAAGCCACGCTGGTGGAAAGCCTGAAGCCGCGCATGAACCGCATGATTGCGCTGGAGAAGAACCCGCTTTTGCGTCTGGCGCCGCTGTTCGTGAAGGATCTCATTTTGGATTTCGCAAGCCGCCTGACCGCGCGCGAGACCACGACGACGGTGTCAAACCTCGGGCGCATCACGGTGGATGAGCGCGTGGCGCCCTACCTGCGCGACGTGAACGTGCTCACGTCCTCCACCGGCCTAAACTTTCTGCTGTCGTCGTTCGGCGACGATTTGAGCGTGGGCATTTCTACGGTGTTTGCAAACCGCGACATCGTGAAGAACTTCTGCCGCTACTTCTCGGGGCTGGGCATTGAGGGGGTCCTCAACATCAACAAGACCAGTGAGGAAGTGGCCGAGGACAGGCGCGAGGCCCAGTTGGAGGCGTCGATGAAGCGACTGGGCGGGAAGAGCGCGGAAGCGGAGGCAGCGGGAGCTGGAACTGGGGATACGGAGGACGAAGCCGCTGGCGCGCAGGGTGTTGAGGGAGGGAGGGGCGGCCAAGGTGAGTTCGCGCATGTTGACGCGCCGAAGGGCGAAGCCGACGTTGCATGCATTTCCCCTTCTGCATCCGCACCCGTGTCGCAGGACGGAGGCCAACGATGAAGCGCTGTGACAAGTGCAGCATTAGCCTGAACGGTGACCTCGACCGCTGTCCGCTCTGCCAAGCGGAGCTTTCTGGCGAGGCATCGCCCGCGGTATTCCCTGTGAACGAGGTTCGTAAGTCAGGCACGGTGGCGCTGGCCGTACTGGGATTTGTGACGGGCGCGGCGTTGCTTGTCACGCTGTTTATAGGCTATCTGGTTCCTCTGCCGTGGGATATCGTGGTGTCGGTGTGCGTGGCGCTGGTGGTGAACTACCTGTTCGTGCGCAACATCATTACGCACTCGCCCGACTTTTTGCGCGTGGTGGCGCGCTACTTTTTGGTGCTGCTGGGCATTGCGGCGGTGTGGTATCTCGTCACGCGCAACAGCGCCGTGACCACGTACGTTATCCCCGGTATCTGCCTGGTGGCACTTGTGTATGACACGGTGTTGCTTGCGGTATTTCGCGGCACGTTTGTGTCCGGCTACGCGAAGTATTTGCTGTTCGACGTACTGCTAGGCCTGGCGCCGCTCGCGCTGGTAGCGCTCGGCCTGGTGACGTGGGAGGTCCCCGCCCTCGTGAGCGCCCTAGCCGCCAGCGTTTTCCTTTTGGGCCTGCTGGTATTCACCCGCAAACAACTAATAGCCGAAGTACGTAAACTGTTCAACGCTTAGCTGCTTCCGCCGTTGTCCACCACCGCACGCAAACGCGAAAGTATGTGACGCGCGAAGGTCACGGCGCTGCACGAGGTTCACTTCGGGAACGTGAGGGTGATGGTGAGGACGTCGGCCTCGAGGCGCGCAGTCAATTCCAAGTCGAGGGCTTTTGCTAGTTCGGCTACGATGGCCAACCCCAGGCCGCTGCCTTCGCCTGAACGGGCGGCGTCGCCTTGGTAGAAGCGTTCGAACAGGCGGTCGGCATCAATGGACTCAGGGTTGGCGACGCAGTTCGCGAACGACACCTCGCGGCCGTGCTGCACGATGCGCGGGGGCTCACTGCCATAGCGCAGGGCGTTCACGGCCAGGTTGCGGAACACGCGCCCGAGGGCATCAGCGTTCGACGCAGCCACCAGCGGCTCGTCCTCAAGCTGTATAACCGGTTGCCACGAACGCTGCTTGAACTGGGCATACAGCGATGCCAGCGCCTCGGCCAGCACTTCGTTCACTTCCACGGGTTCCCGTTCCACACGGTAGTCCGGATCCTGTACCTGCGCGTAGGCGTACAGCTGGTCGAGCAGACCTTCCACGTCGTCGAGGCGACGGGCCACCACTTCCAGATAGCGCGCCCGCACGGCCTCGTCGTGTTCCTCAGCCGCCAGCTGCGCGTAGCCTTGCGCGCCCGCAAGCGGCGTACGGATGTCGTGCGAGAGGTACGTAAGCCCGCGGCGCACCTCGCGCTTGCCTTCCTCAGCAGCAATCCGTTCGCCCTGATGGCGGTCGATCATCCGGTTGACGGCCTGCCCCAGCCGCACGAACCCGCGCGTGTGCACCCCAATGGTGACGCGCGTGTTGCTGGCCGTGTCGCGCTCCGTGAGGAACCGCGCGATGGAGCGCAGCTCGCGCTCCGAGCGCACCAGCTGCACCGCCAGCACCAGCACGGCAAGCGCCAGTACCAATACAGCGAGGGGAAGGCAGGCCGTCAAGTTCATGGGTTACACGTCCTTCTTCTGCAGCGCGAGGCCACCAAGTGCGGCGCTGCCCACGATAAACGCCGCAGCCACCAGCAAGATGTGCACCGGGCCGAGGCCGCCCGCCACATCAAAGCCTTTCGAAAGCGAAGCCAAGCACGTGGTCAGCGTGAAGTCCGTGAGGAACGACACGCTTGGCACCAGCAGCGCCACCCCTTGCAAAAGCATGGTGCCAATGCCAGCGGCCAGAATGATACCCACCACCAGGCTCGCCGACATTTTGCGCGTGAGCCATACCACCAGCGCCGTCAGCATGCCGAAGCCAGCGATGGCCAGCGTCACCAGCGCGCCCCACAGCAGCACGTCAGGCAGCGTGGTCGGCAGAAGATTGAACCCTGCCGCCGCGGCCGTTGCCACCGTCACACCAGTGGTTACCAGGGTAAACACCGCAGCCAGCGCGATGATTTCCACCGTACGCACCGCCAGAAACGCCAGGCGATTCGGCTGTGCGGTGAACACGTTTTTGCTGAAGCCGCTTTCAAATTCGGCCGCCAGAAAGATGGCGATGAAGATAACGAACAGACAGCTCAGTCCGCCGCCGTTAAGAAACAGGGAGCCCACCAGTGCTTGCGGCGTCATGCTTCCCTCCATCATTGCCGTAACCTCGGCTGCGTCGGCGTAGTCGCTCGCGTCGGGACCGGAGCCGTTGGTGAAGCCAATGTGCACGACGCCGCCGCCGGACGATTGCAGGGTTTGCATGAATTCAGGGCTGGCGATATAGGCCATCGCTCCAGCGGATGCTACCGCCATGGCCACAATGATGGCGAGCATGATCCACAGGCTCTTGCCGTGCACGAGCCGGTACACATCCATCCTCAAGATATTAACCACGATACTCAGCCCCCATCATTTCCACGAAGAATTCCTCCAGGTCACGCTTGTGTGCGTACAGCCCGCTCACCGCAATGCCCTGCTCGTTGAGGGCCGCGCCCACGGTGCCCGCATCCACATCGCCAAACGCGCGGATGGCGCCATTTGGCATGGACTGGAAGCGTAGGCCGGGGAAGCGCTCTTGCAGCACGGCGAACGCGAGCGTGGGGTTCGCGGCCTCCACCTGCAGAAAGTCGCTGCATTCCTGGTCGACCTCGGCGGCGGTAATCTCGCGCACCATACGGCCCTCGCGGATGACGCCGTAGCGCGTGGCCATCTTGCCCAGCTGTTCCAGCACGTGCGAGCTGATGACCACCGTGATGCCGCGCTGATCGTTCAGCTGCATGATGAGCTGGCGAATCTCACGCGCGCCCTCCGGGTCGAGGCCGTTCAGCGGCTCGTCCAGCAGCAGCAAATCCGGGTCGCCCAGCAGCGCCAGCGCCAGGCCCAGGCGCTGCTTCATACCCATGGAGAAGTGCTTAGTTTTCTTCTTCCCCACCGCGCCGAGGCCGGTGAATTCAAGCAGGTCGCGCACCTTCGCCTTGGGATCTACCAGGCCAAGCGCGAGCGCTTTCAGCATGAGGTTGTCCTGCGCGCTCATGGAACCGTAGAGCCCCGGCGCCTCGATGAGCACGCCGATGCGCCGCGCCGTTCCCGCTTCGCGCGGCGCGGTGCCGAACACGCGCACCTCGCCGCCGGTTGGCTCGGCCAGCCCGGACAGCATCCTCATAACCGTGGTTTTACCTGCGCCGTTGCGTCCTACAAACCCGTAGATGTCGCCTTGGCTGACGTGCATGTCGAAGTGATCGACGGCCGTTTTGCCGCCGAACGTCTTCATGAGTCCGTAGGTTTCTACTACGTTCACGTCGCGCTCCTTTCGTAGTGCGTGTTGTTTGCCTGCCAACCACAATACGAAAGAGGTATTCAGCAAACCGCCTTGAAATAGTTAAGAAAGGGTAAAGAAGTGAGGGCATGGCCATCATAGCTGTCGCCGCACGGGGTCCTTCGACTGCGCTCACTGCGTTCGCTCCGCTCAGGATGACAATACACGTTCATTCCGCCAGTTTGAAGCCGATGCCCCATACGGTTTCTAGGTAGGTGTCGGTGCCGGAGGGTTTTAGTTTGCTGCGGATGTTGCTCACGTGCACCGTGACGGCCTTTTCCTCCACGAAGCATTCCTCGTGCCAGGCGGCTTCGAATAGTTCGCGCTTCGTGAACACCTTTTTGGGGCGGCGCACGAGCGCTTCGATGATGCCAAACTCCAGGCGCGTGAGTCGTACGGGCTCGCCGGCGGCCGTGAGGGTGCGCGCTTCCGCGTCGAGCGTCCAGTCTTTGAAGCGTAGCACGCCGGTGGAGCGTTGCGCGCCGCGAGAGGCGTGGCGCAACTGTACGGCTACGCGGGCGTGCAGTTCGTCCAGGTCAAAGGGCTTGGTGAGGTAGTCGTCGGCACCCAGTTGCAGCAGCGCCACCTTGTCGGCGGCGTCCGTGCGCGCCGACACCACAATAATGGGCGCGTCGCCCGCCGCGCGAATTTCGGCAACGAGTTCTTCGCCGGACGCGCCCGGCAGCATGAGGTCGGTGATGACGAGGTCGAAGGGCTCTTCGGCACCCGCCGCGGCCACTTTCAGCAGAAGGCGCGCCTCGCTGCCCGAAAACGCTTGCGCACACGCATACCCCGCTTTGCCAAGCGAGGCGGCCACCAACTGGTTGATGTCAACGTCATCTTCAATGATGAGTATGCGTGCCGGAGTATCCATGCCCCCATTGTACCCGATAGGCATGCATAAAGGGCGAAGCTCTCTGTGTAAGTGTGACGCGCTGCGCGCAGGCGAATACGGATGGTGGTTGCCTCGTGGCGTACGAGGCCGCGGAGCGCGTCACCTTTTTGAGGGGCGATTCGTTCCCCTGCGTTTAACCTTCTGCACCTTTGTTTGGAGATTGTCCGCAGAGCGTATGAATCGCTACTCATGCAGTAGCATTTATGAGAAAGTTCGCTTTGGGAAACATTAGCGGGCGGCGCGGCTGCCCACGTTAGACAGGAGCGAACCCATGTCGATGATCAACAAAGAGATCGAGGACTTCTCGGTTCAGGCGTTCCACGGCGACGACTTCATCACCGTCACGAAGGACGACGTGCTGGGCCACTGGAGCGTGTTCTTCTTCTACCCGGCTGACTTCACCTTTGTGTGCCCGACGGAACTTGAGGACCTCGCGGCGCTGTATGACCAGTTCAAGGCCGCGGATTGCGAAATCTACTCCGTGTCATGCGACACGCATTTCGTGCACAAGGCGTGGCACGACGCGTCCGAAAACATCAAGAACCTGCCCTACCCGATGCTGGCCGACCCCACGCACAAGCTGGCCGACATCTTCGACGTGTATATCGAGGAAGACGGCGTGGCCGAGCGCGGCAGCTTCATCGTGAACCCCGAGGGCCGCATCGTGTGCTACGAGGTGAACGCGGGCAACATCGGCCGCAACGCCGCCGAGCTGCTACGCCGCGTGCAGGCGAGCCAGTTCGTGGCCGAACACGGCGACTCCGTGTGCCCCGCCGGCTGGATGCCCGGCGCCGAGGTTCTGCACCCCGGCATTGACTTGGTAGGCAAGCTATAGGGAATAAGGGGAAGCGTGCTCTACCCTTGCCGATCGGCGGGAATAAACCTGCAGGTCAACGTTACCGGCGGCAAGGGCAGAGCCCTTGCCCTACGGTCTACTGACAGGTTGATATGAAACCACTCTTGTGAACACAAAACGCCGTTCTCGGAGCAGTTTGGGGCAGATTGCTACCGAAAATGGGTGAAATTGAGTTCCATGGGAAACAACTGACGACGTTTGTAAAAGGTCTGCGAAAGAGGCATATTGCCGAGCAGGGGCATTGTAAGAAGCGAGCGAAAAGAGCGCCACAAGCCGGTAGCAATCTGGCAGAAACGGTGCTGCAAAAGAACTTGGAGATGCACTAACCCACGCGCGACGCGCCAAAGTGTGATGCGCTTACGCGCTACTGATTACGCCAGAAGGGCACCCCCATCCCTCGCATTATGACGCGGGCTGTCTGGCCGGAAGATATGTCTCAGCCTGCAATGATTGAGCTGGTTGACCGTAGGGGCGTTTCACGAAGCGCCCTCTCCGCCAAAGGCAGAGAACTCAACCTTGACCTGAGTTTTCGCGCTTCGCGCGAACGGGGCTGTAACAAAAGTCCCCTTTGCGGGTTTTTCCGTAGGGCAAGGGCTCTGCCCTTGCCGCTCAGCATCAGCAAACCTGCAGGTCAAACGTAGTTGTCGGCAAGGGCAGAGCCCTTGCCCTACGGCCAACCTGACAGGTAGGGGGCTTTTGTTACAGCCTACTACGGAGGTTATGCCTCTTGTAAGACCTTGCTTTCAAGTCAGTCAGCCCGCGTCATAAAGTGAGGGACTTGGATACTCTCTGGCGTAGTAGCTAGCGCGAAGCGCGTCACACTTTTTCTTTAGGACAGGCGGGATGATTCGGGTTCGGGGGATTCGCTTACCTGCATTGCGGGGGCGCTTGGGCACGCCGCACAGGCACTGCTGCCGGCGCTCGCGCAGCCGGCGCAGGAGCCGCCGCAGCTTGCTACTGCCCCGCCGCGACGATGTACGCGCCAGACGGCCAGCGCTATCGCCACCACTACCACAACCGCCACGGCCATGGTCCAGCCGCCGGCTTCCACAGCCAGGCCCGCGCCGCGCACGGCAAGAGCGGCCACCCATGCCACCGCCAACTGGCCAAACGCCATCCCGAGCGCCCAGCGTCCACCCAGTTCACGCTTCACCGACGCGATGGCGGCAATGCAGGGCGTGTACAGCAGGCAGAATACCAAAAGCCCCAGCGCCGCCAGCGGAGCGAGCGCGGCCGTGAGCGCTTCCGTGCTTCCGAACAGCACCGACAGCGTGGACACGACACTTTCCTTCGCCATCACGCCCGTCACAAGCGCCGTGGAGATGCGCCAATCGCCGAACCCGAGCGGTGCGAATACCGGCGCAAGCCAGCCCGCCACCACAGCAAGCATGCTGTCGGCCGAATCGGCCACCACGTTCAGCCCGAAGTCGAATGTCTGCAAGAACCAAATGACAATGGTCGCCAGGAAAATGATAGTGAACGCGCGCTCCAGAAAGTCCTTCGCCTTCTCCCACAGAAGCTGGCCGACGTTGCGAGGGCTGGGCATGCGGTAGTTCGGCAATTCCATTACAAACGGCACTGCCTCGCCCGTGAACAGGCCTTTCCGCATAAGAAGCGCCACCAACACGCCCACCAGCATGCCACCGAAATACAGGCCTACCATGACGGCGGCCCCGTGCGCGGGGAAGAACGCCGCCGTGAAAAACGCGTAGATGGGCAGTTTCGCCGAGCAACTCATGAAGGGCGTGAGCAGGATGGTCATTTTGCGGTCGCGCTCCGAGGGCAGCGTGCGCGACGCCATGACGGCCGGCACCGTACAGCCGAAGCCCACCAGCATGGGCACGATGGAGCGGCCCGACAGGCCTATTTTGCGTAGCAGTTTGTCCATGACAAACGCCACGCGCGCCATGTAACCCGAGTCTTCCAACAGGGACAGGAAAAAGAACAGCGTGACGATGGTGGGCAGAAAGCCAATAACGCTGCCAACGCCATTGAAGATGCCGTCGATAATGAGCGATTGTAGCACCTCGTTCACATGGGCCGAGGCCAGCGCGCCCGACACCACATCCGTGAGCGCACCGATGCCGGTATCCAGCAACTCGGATAGCCACGCGCCCACCACGTTGAACGTGAGCCAAAACACCAGCGCCATGATGGCCACGAATGCGGGGATGGCCGTAAACGTACCGGTCAGTAGCTTGTCCACGCGAATGGAGCGTGCGTGCTCGCGGCTTTCGCGCGGCTTCACCACGCACGCGTCGCACACGTTCTCGATGAAGGCGAACCGCATGTCGGCGATGGCGGCGGCGCGGTCGAGGCCGCGTTCCACCTCCATCTGACGCACGATGTGTTCAAGCATGTGGCGCTCGTTGTCGTCGAGTTGGAGCTTTTCCAGCACGAGCGGGTCGCCTTCGGCCAGCTTGCTGGCCGCGAAACGCACGGGGATGCCGGCGCGCTCGGCGTGGTCGCTCACTAGCGCCATGATGCCGTGCAGGCAGCGGTGCACCGCGCCGCCGTGTGCGTCGGCTGCGCAAAAGTCCTGACGGATGGGCGGTTCCTGGAAGCGAGCCACATGCAGCGCGTGATCCACCAGCTCAGCCGTGCCTTCGTTCTTCGATGCCGTGATGGGCACCACGGGGATGCCCAGCAGCTTCTCCATCTCGTTCACGCGGATGGTGCCGCCGTTGCCCTCCACCTCGTCCATCATGTTGAGGGCGAGCACCATGGGAACGCCCAGTTCCAACAGCTGCATGGTGAGGTACAGGTTGCGCTCGACGTTGGTGGCGTCCACGATGTTGATGATGCCGCGGGGGTGCTCGTCTAGCAGGAATTGGCGCGTGACCACTTCCTCGTTGGAGTACGGCGAGAGCGAATAGATGCCCGGCAGGTCGGTGACCTGCGCTTCCGCGTGACCGCGGATGGTGCCATCCTTGCGATCAACCGTGACGCCGGGGAAGTTGCCCACGTGCTGGCTTGCGCCGGTCAGCTGGTTGAAGAGCGTGGTTTTGCCGCAGTTTTGGTTGCCCACGAGCGCAAGCGTGATGAGTTCGCCTTCGGGCAGCGGGCTTTCGTCGTCCTTGTCGTGGAACTTGCCGCCCTCGCCAAGGCCGGGGTGCGGCAGGGGTTTCTGCTCGTGGAAGAGGCGTCGCTCGCGGGGCGCGCCCGTGCGGGACGTGTCGGCGGGGCGCTCATCAGCCACTTCAATCTTGCGGGCGTCGTCCACGCGCAGCGTGAGTTCGTAGCCATGGATGCTCACCTCCACGGGGTCGCCCATGGGCGCGTGCTTCACCATGGTCACGTCAACCTGCGGAATAATGCCCATGTCGAGGAAGTGTTGCCGCAGCGACCCTTCGCCGCCGACCGCCACCACTGTGGCTGTGCTGCCGATGGGCAGGTTGTTCAAAGCGCCCACTGATCGTCTCCTTGCGCGCGCATTGCCCCCGTTCGCGCGGGAGCGTTAGCCTTCGTTTACTTTTCGGAGACCATAGTAACGCTTATCGCGCCGCATGGCACGAAAAAGTTTTCCTTGGTGAAGATTTGTGAAGCGCAGGGGCGCGGGTGCGGGCGCAGCGGCGGCTTGCGAGCGCGCGGGTGCCCCGCGTTACGCGAGGCCCGCCTCGGCGAGTGCGTCCGCGATGCTGTCGGCGTCGGTAATTTCGCGGAAGACCCGACAGGGGTTGCCGAACGCGAGCGTGCGCGGCGGCACGTCGCGCGTGACGACGCTGCCCGAGCCCACCACAGCCCCGTCCCCAATGGTCACGCCGGGGTTCACCGTGACGTTCGCCCCAATCCACACGTCGTTGCCCACGGTGATAGGCAGGTTACGCTCCCACAAATGCGGCGTGCCATCTGCGTCGATGCGCTTCGCGCGCTCGCGGCCCACCAGCGGATGCAGCGGCGTGGCGAACGTGCAGCCCGGCCCCACCCACACGTCGTCGCCAAACACGATGGGCGCGCCGTCGAGAAACGTGCAGTTGAAGTTGAAGAAACTATTGCGCCCGACGAAGATGCCGAAGCCATAGTCCACCTGTGCGCCAAGAGACACCTCCGTACCCTCACCCAATGCGCCAAACAACCCATGCAAAAGTTCCGTACGCTCTTCAGACGACAGCGCCGGATCGGTGTTGAACCGCAGCATCACCTCGCGCGCATGAATGCGATCCCGCTCAAGCCCCCCATCCGCCGCATCAAACCACTCCCCCGACTCCATCTGTTCCCGAGGTGAAAGCTCACCCTTCGCACCGTGCTCCAATTCGTCTCTGACGAGGTCTTTCTTCATCTTGACTTTCCTTCCACTTCCCTTTGCCGCGATTCCACGCGCGCCACTCTTCTCGATAGCTTCTCCTGCACTTCTGCACTTCACAGCAGAAACAGGTCGACTTTCCCCAGCAAAAAGTCTTCGAGCGAAACCTCGGGAGAACCAACGACAATGCGATACGCCTTCGGGTACAGCTCCAGGAATTTCTCCATGCCTTCCAGGTTCCCCACGGCACCGCTCTTCACCTCGATGGCGGTAATCAGTTCGCCTTTGCGCAGCACAAAATCCACCTCAGCGGCACCTTCGCGCCACCAGAACACCTCGAACCCCTCTTCGCGGCCGCGATTGATCAGGTACGCTCCCACAGCCGTTTCCACCAGATGGCCCCAGCGCGACCGATCCATCTCTATGAACTTCCGCGGCAATTCCAGCATGGCGCTTTGCAGCGAACTGTCGTGCGCCATGAGGCGCGGCGAACTTTTCCTGCTTGACGTTTTGCGCATGTCGAATTTCTGCAAACCCGACAGCATGCCCGCCAACGAAAGCAGGTTGAGGTATTCGGCCAGCGTGACGGTGTTGCCCGCATCCTGCAGTTGACCCAGCATTTTCGTGTAGGAAAGTTCCTGCGCCGAGTACTGAACACCCAGTGTGAACAGGGCGCGCATGAGCGCAGGCTTCTTGATGGGAGCGAGGGCAAGAACATCCTGCGAGATAGTTGGTTCGATGATTGATTCGCGCATAAATCGCCGCCAGCGATCCTCATCCGCAACGAAGGAAGCTGAGCGCGGGTAGCCACCGAAATAGATAAACTCGTTGAGCGAATAACCGAACGCCTCCCGGCACTCGGCGTACGTCCATTGTAGGCAATACAGCATTTCGAAGCGGCCCATGAGCGACTCATCAAGCCCCTTGCTAAGAAGAAGCGAGGACGAGCCGCTGAGGAACACTTTGAGGTTGACGTCGCCGCGGCGATCCTCATCCCAAAGCTCCTTGACGACAGCTGACCAGCCTTCGATCTTTTGCACTTCGTCGACAATGAGAAGGGCCTCGCCGCGTGCGGAAACTAAGTTCCGAGCCTGTTGCCACTCAGTGCGGAGCCACGCCTGGTCGGCGAAATCGGCGCTCACCGAATGAACCGGCACGGAAAGGTCGGCACTCGCTTGCTTAAGCGCCGTACTTTTCCCCGTTTGACGTGGCCCAACAAGTACCTGCATCAGCCCAAGCGGTTCCTCCATGCGACCACGTAGCACCTTAACAACGGCTCGCTCATACATGGGTGTTCCTTTCCTACTGAGTAATTTTACTCATTGTACTGAGTAAAATTACTCAGTACAAGTGCAAGAGGGTAACGCTTGCTCATGTCTCTGTCGATGAGTATACTCATGCGAGAATAGTAACGAAGGGCGACGTGCGGCATGGGGGATGCGGTTGTGGGGGCGTTGGTGGTTACGCTTGTGGTGGGCGCGGCGGGCGGGTTGCTGCTGAAGAGGCTGAAGGTGCCGGCCGGGCTGATGATCGGGGCTTTTGTGGCGGTGGCGGTGCTCAACGTATCCACGGGGTTTGCGTGGTTGCCATCGGGAACGCGCACCGGCGTGCAGATTGTGGCCGGGGCGTTCGTCGGCTGCTCGCTTGAACGCAGTGATGTGGCGCGGCTGCGAAGCTTCGTGAAACCCATCGTGGTCATGCTGGTGTCGTTTCTTATTCTAAACCTCGTGCTGGGGTTTGTTCTGTGGGCCACTTCGCCCCTTGACCTGGTGACTTCTCTCATGTGCGCCGTGCCCGGCGGCATCAACGACACGCCCATCGTGGCGGCCGACATGGGCGCCGACGCGCCCGCGGTCACGGTTATGCAGCTGATTCGCCAGGTGCTGGGCATTGGCGTGTTTCCCGTGATGATTGCCGCGTTCGACCGCCTGCGCACAGCACACGGGCACCCCGACCCGGGCAACCGCGCGCTCGCTTCCGACGCACAGCGCGTGAAGTCGAAGCAGAAGTCGATTGCTTCCACTTTTGCCGCGCTTGTGGTGGCCACGCTCGCCGGCCTGCTGGGCAAGGCGACCGGTGTTCCCGGCCTCACGTTCACCGCTTCCATTTTGGCGGTACTCGTGCTGAAGCTGGGCTTCGATTTCGCCTACATTCCCAAGCAGGTGAAAAAGGCGTGTCAGCTGGTCGCGGGCTGTTATTTGGGCACGCTGCTGACGGCGGAAGGGCTCGCGGGCATGGTTGATCTTGCCGTGCCGGCGCTCATTTTGGTGGCCGGCTACACGCTGAACTGCTTCGCCACGGGCCGCCTGGAGAGCCGCCTTTTCGGCTACGGTCGCAAAGAGGGCATGCTTATCGCGTCGCCCGCCGGCGCGTCAGACATGGCCCTCATCATGGACGACCTCGGCGTACAAAACACCGACGTCGTGATCATGCAAGTAGTACGCGCCGCCTTCGTCATGGCCTTCTTCCCCCAGATAGTGAACCTGATATGCCACTTTGTTGGTGCGTGAGGCCCGGGGGCTTTGCGGGGCTTCCCCACGCTTCGTAAAGTGTCGCTGGCGTTCTTGATGCCGGGGCCTTCTTGCCTCGTAAGGTAATCACAAGGGCCCGCCAAACAACCCGTCAGGATGCGCTTCTAAACTAGGAGCCATCGAAATGAAGGAAGTTCAAAGACGGGAGGCATCGTGCGAAGCGGAACAAAGACCCTGATAGGTTTAGGAATTGCGGCGGTTATAGTGGCGGCGATTATCGGTGTGGGCATGTGGGCGTTTTATGGCGAAAGCGGACACGCATACGTGCGCATCGACAACGAGCAGGTGAGCGCCATCAAACCACATGGCGGCATGGAATTCGAGTACCACCTGGACGCAGTGGACGCGAGCGGTGCAAAGTCCGAAATCACCTTCCAAACAGAACGCGAACTCCGCGATGGCGCCTACCTGGAACTGGAAACGAAACCTCTTCGTGGTGTCGTCGGCTGGGAAGAGCGTACGGCCGAGGAACTACCAAGCGCAGCAAAAACAACACTTGGGGCATAACCTACAACCATATGGAAGGTGACCAGACGGTTGCCGCGCTCACAGATCAGTTCGCGGTATTTCAATCCCCACCTTCCGTGCGGAAGGTGACAACAAATTTCTTGCTAAAGCACACCCCCGTTTTGCTATTCAATCCACGTTCTCCACGAGGAGAACGACCGCAGTATTTGGTTGTGGTAGGTGCTTTTTTACCTTATCTTGTTGGGATTGGGTGGTCAATGGGGTGGGGATTGGGTTTTGGGGCTTTCCTTTCTCGAAAAAATCGGTGCGAACCTTGTTCGTGTGGCGTGTTTGCCTTGGGTTCGCACTAGTGGGGACACTCGGCTCCGTGGTGGATGATAAAAGCGCTTGTGACAGCTACGAGCGCAATGCCAGCGGTGGCGATTGGCCAGGGGGCGAAGAGGGAGAGTAGGAAGGCGGTGAGAACCATGGCGATGGCGCCGTATTCGTAGCAGGGGCGCGGGCCGCGAGGGGTGAGGCGCACGGCGTCGAGGCCGCAGGTGAAGAGGGTGCAGCCGTTTATCACAACGGCGAGCACGGCGGCACCTACCGCAGGAACGCCAGGCGGCGCAACCAGGGCGCACACTGCGCAGGCAAGCACTGTCGTCAGGACAAACGCCGGCAGCGAGTCGAACACCAGCAGCTCAAGCGTGCTGAATGGCAGGCGCTCACGGATGAGGCGGTTGCGCACGTCGTCGCGAAACACGCGCGACAGTTCGCGCACGCCCGCCGGCATGAGAGCGACCACTTGCAACCAGAACAAAAACAGAACGGGCCCGCCAACTCCAAGCACGGCCGTCGCGCCAAGCGGAACAACGCACACTCCCTGCACGACGAGGGCAAACAGCCCGTCGTATTGCCGCGCGTGCGACAATACCGCTCGCGCCGCAAGCGCACGGCGCCCCTCCCCCGGCAGCAGCGCAAAGCGTGGCGGACGCGTGGCCAGCTTGCGACGGCGGCGGTAGTCAGCCTTCGCCTGCTCGCTGAGCGGGGAGAACACGCCGAAGGGCTGTAAGTCAGCGTAAAGCGCGTTCTCTTTAATGACCGCCGTCATGTTCATGCGCGGCGCGACAAGCAAGAGTGCGGTAAACGCTGGCAGAACCACAGCAGCGGCTGCTAACGCGAAAGCGGAAGGGCCCGCAACAAATGCCAGCACAACCCCGGCACCTGCCACAGCCACCAACGCCACCACCGTTACAACAACTTGCCACGCCCGCCATTGCGAACTCGCAAGTCGCACGACACCCACAAGCCACCCGGATCCGATTGCCGCCGCAACCGCCACCGCCCCCAGCGCCGCGAACCCCACCGCCGCGCCCGAGCCAAAAGCGCTGGCAGCTTCCGCACCTGCTCCCAGCAAGAACCCGACCGCCGCGCCCACCACGGCCCCACCAAGCACCTGCGCACCCACAGCCACCAGCACCATCGCACGCGCACTCACCGAACTCGCAGCCACCTGCGCGATGTCAGCGTGCGTCAACTTAAGCGGCGACGTGCGCAACCCATTCACGCCCATCCACACCAGCGCCAGCGCGCACGCGGCCAGCGCCACCTGCACCGCAAGCACAGCGGCCGAGGCACCGGCAAGCACGAACCCTTTCACCACCGTATCAAGCAACCACGACCACATGATCACCGCCCACACAGCCATGAGTCCCACCGCATACAGCTGGTAGAGGCGCTCAGTGCGCCCACCCGCCTCCACGCCGACGCCGAGCAAATGCAGCGCCCGATTGATGGTCGAGCGCGCATGCCGTGCGCGCAGCCACAACAAAAGCCGCAGGTCGGAAGCACTGAGAGCCAACGAGATCATGGTCGCTCCACCGCCAG
Organism: Gordonibacter faecis; assembly: GCF_030077735.1. Taxonomy (NCBI): domain Bacteria; kingdom Bacillati; phylum Actinomycetota; class Coriobacteriia; order Eggerthellales; family Eggerthellaceae; genus Gordonibacter; species Gordonibacter faecis. The sequence continues at coordinate 108,186 of NZ_JASJEU010000020.1, forward strand.
CCGGCCCTCTTCCAAGCGCATAAGCACATCCGGCGCAAGGTCGGGAACCTCATGGTGGCAACTTATCAGCACAGCAGTTCCCGCGGCGCGTGCCTCGTCCAGAAGCGCGCTCAGCACCAGCGATGCCTCAGGATCAAGCGGCCCGTACGGCTCATCCAGCAGCATCACCCGAGGCTGCCGCGCGAACGCCAACACCAGCGCAAGCTTCTGCCGCATGCCGCGCGAGTACGACGAAGGCAACAGCCCGCGCTGCCGCGCCAGCCCAAAGCGCTCAAGCAGCTCTTCGGCCGGATCGTCCTCCGGCGCCAAGTGGTTCGCGCGCTGCACGAAGCGCAGGTGTTCGCCCGCCGTGAGGTCGTCGTAGAATGCCGGCACGTCGGGAACGAACGCCACAAGCGAACGCAGCGCACGGTCGGCCCCGTTGAAGCGTCGCCCGCACAGTTCCACCTGCCCTTCGCGCGGCACGTCCCAGCCAGCCAAGCAACGCAACAGCGTCGACTTCCCCGCCCCATTCGGCCCGGTCAGAAACGCAATCTCTCCCGCCGCCAGCGCAAAGGAAACCCCCGCAAACACCTCCACCGCCCCATACGAACACGCCAACCCCTCTGCCCGCAGGACGGGAGCTTTCTCACTATTGAGTTCATGCACGTCCGACGCCCCTCTCGCTGTGGTTTCTTTTCAGTATGAGGCCCACTGGTGGTTGACACAAGCGAGGGGTGGTTGACTTGCGGCGGGGAAAGTCAACTGGTGGGTAGTGAAAGGCGCGGAATCTGAAGGGTCACGCGAGCGCCAGCGGGGTCGCGGTTGGTGAGGTGGAGGATGCCACCGTGGAGGGTGGCGGCGCGGGCGGCGGTGTGGAGGCCGAGGCCGCTGTGGCCTTGCGTGGCGCGGGCGGGGTCGCCCTGGTAGAAGGGTTCGCAGGCGCGGCGCAGGGACTCAGGGGAGAAACCGGGGCCCTCGTCGCTCACTTCTACCACGACGCTGCCGCTTTCGTCAGCGCGTACGGCCACTTCAACCAGCGAGCCCGCGGGCGCGTGCTCCACCGCGTTCGCCACCACGTTCAGCACGGCGCGCTCAAACAGGGCCTCGTCCATCTGCAGCGTTTCGGGAAGCTGCGCGTCCTCACCCCAGGTCAGCCGCACGTCTTCTGCGGCCGCCAACGCCTCGGCCTGCGAATGTACGCGTGCGAAGAACGCTCGCACGTCGGCCTCAGTTGGCGAAAACACCGCCGCTCCGCCGCGCGACACGTCAATCAATTCCCGTACGTAGTCGCTCATGCGCGCGGCTCCCGCAGCGGCGTCGGTGGCGCAGGCGCGTTCCTCATCAGGAAGTTCGCTCTCCAGCAGCACGTCTAAATTACCGCGCACCACCGTGAGCGGGGTCTTCAAATCGTGCGCGAGCGCGGCCATCTGCTCGCGGCGTTCCTGATCGCTGCGCCACTGATCCTCAAGCGACTCCTTCAGCGACGAGCGCATCTCGTCCATCGCGCCCAGCACGTCGTCGATCTCGCGCACGCCGGAGCGCTCCACCGAAAAGTCCAGGTCGTGCCCCTCAATGCGACGCGCCGCCTCCGTGAGCGGGTTCATCTTGCGCGCGATAACCCGCGCCGCACGCGTCACGATGCCCGCGAGCGCGGCCACGAACAGCACCACGGCCGCCGCCACCACAACGTTTTGCGGATTCGGCAGCGAATCGCGCAACTCCTTCGACACAAACTGCGGCAGGTACTCGTACGCGAGCACACACGTGGTACCGTCCGCCAGCTCCACCGGCTCGTACCGCGCCGTGCTTAGCACGCCGTACTCCACAGACAGCCCGCCGAACGCCGCCTCGCGCGACAGACTGGCTTTGCCATCAGGTGCGTCTCCGCCGAGACGCGTGCCATCGGGCGCAAACGTGGTCCACCAGTAACAGGACGGAATGGCTGCATCGAGCGCCGCCGGGTCATCGGAAGCCAGCTGAGCCAGGCGCGCCGACGTTTCCTCAAGTGCACGGTCGCCCTCGTTTGCCGGATAAGCCACGCCCATGTTCAATATCACCGCGAACGCCACAAACGCTGCCACAGCCACGGCGAGCGTCGCCGCCAACACGTAGGCGAAGTAGCGCAGGATAACCAGCGACAACGGCAGCCCGCGCCGTCGCGCCGCACCGCCAGCGCTACCAGCGACACCGCCGACACCATCTTCTCGCATCACGCCGTCCACTTGTACCCCACTCCCCACACCGTCTCGATCACCTCAGCACCCACATCGCGCCACTTCGCGCGCGCGTTCGCTACATGCACCGAGATGGTGGCCTCGTCGCACTCCGCGTCCCACCCGAGCACCGCCTCGCGAATCTGCGCGCGCGAGAACACCTGCCCGGGGTGGCGCGCGAGGAATTCACACACCTCAAACTCCGTTTTCGTGAGCAGTACCTCCTGCTCACCCGCGAAGGCCCGCCGCGCCGCCACGTCCAGTCGCACGTCGCCGAACGACAGCGCACACTTGCGCTCCCGCCGCTCGCGCCGCAGGTGAGCCGCTACTTTCGCGCGCAACTCGGCCGCGCCGAACGGCTTGCGCACGTAGTCGTCCGCACCCAGACCGAGGCCATAGACGGCATCCTCTTCCGCGCTTTTCGCTGTGAGGAACACGATGGGCGCGTCCACGCGCTCGCGGATGCGGCGGCAGAGTTCGAACCCGTCCATCCCGGGCATCATGACGTCAAGCAGCACCAAGTCGAACCGCCCCAGGTCAAGCGACTCGACGCGCGCCGGGTTGTCCAGAGCCGTGAGGTCATGGCCGTCTTTGACCAGAATGCGGCCAAGCAGCGTGAGAATAGCCTGGTCATCATCCACTGCCAGAATGCGCGCCACGAACTTCCTCCTTCTCTCGTCGTGCGAGTGTAGCACAGCCTATTCCCCCCTACCGCGACGGCCCTCGAAGCGGTTCGCGGCAGCCAGCAACACCGCAACAACCAGCAATGTTATGGTCAGACACGCCGCGCTCACCACCACATACGACACCCACAGGGCCGCTGCCTGTTCGGCCGTGCCCGTCGCCTGAGCGATGGACGCCTCCAGCGGAAGCGATGCCAGGCGCGAGGGCCAGGCGAACGGCACGACCGCCGCCAGTCCGACGCCAAAGCCACCCGTAAGCGTGCCCGTGACCAGCCCGTTCGCCAGGCCGCCCATAAGCGCGAGCGCCGTGCCGAACCCGAAGGCTCCCGCGCCGATGGCCGCGTTGCGTCCGAACTTGAGCGCCACCCACAAAAAGAGTGCGTACACGCACGCGCTTCCCACGGCGATACCCACCACCGCAAGCGCCACCGCGCCAGCCGCGGGCAGCACGCGCCCCGCCGCCGCAAGGATCCCGCAGAACACCACCGCCGCCAGCGCCGCGGCCGCAAGCCCCAGCGCCAAGAGCGCCACCACCTTCGCCGCCAGCGCGCGACGGCGGGAAGACACGCCCAGCAGGTTCGTCGCGTCGCCCGCGCGTTGCTCTGCGTCGGCCGCAAGTCCGCAGGAAATGCCGGCGAGCAGCGGTGCCCCTGCGCCCAGCAGCTGGAAGAATGCGTCCGTGCCCAAAAGCGAATCCCACGGTGTCCAGGCGAAATACGCGCCTGCACACCCACCGAGCGCAAGCGCCAGCACCCCATGCAGCCACACCAGCGGCGAGCGGCGCAGACGCACGGCTTCCGAACGCAACGCCGACGCAAACGTCATCCGCGCACCCGCACCCACGCCTGCGTGCACGCCCGCACGCGCGCTCGCGCCCGCTGCCATCTCATGCGCACCCATCACTTCGCCTCCCGTCTCGCAAACCAGGCCGCGCCTGCCACAGCCAGCATCGCAAACAGCGCCGCCGCAATGGCAAGTCCCGCCCAGCATTCCCAACCAAACACGCCCAACGCCGCGCCCGGTTCAAGCGGCACGCCCGAGGGCTCCGTCCTCGTGAACGGCGCGGCCGCACACAGCGCCGTCGCCGACGGAAACAGGTACCACGACGCCGACGACCACAGCGCAATCCCTACGCCCAGCTGCAGCAACGCCGGAATTGCAATGCCCACCAGCGTGCCAAAGCGCATCGTAAGCACAAGCCCTGTCGGTATCATCCACGCGCTTCCAATCGTCAGCACCAGCACGGTTGCTACGCCCTCAAACACGTTCGGCCCCTTGGCCCCCAGCATCGTAAGCACGCATGAAACCGCCAGCACCACCACATTCGCCGCCACCACCAGCCCAAGGCCGCAGCACACCTTCGCCCACCACGTGCGCACCGGAGGCAGCGGCAGCCCCAGCACCGGGCGCAGCTTCTGCCGCGCATCGAGGTTCGCCACCGACACACACATGAGCGCCGTCGCGATGGGCAGCATGAGCGCGTACCAGTAGTTCCACATGACCGTGCTGATGCCGCCTACCGCGCCCATCCCCGGGATCACGCCCGAGGCCAGCACACCCAACAGGCAAAACGGCAGCGGCGCGATAAGCGCCACCTTCCGCGCCGCGCCGCGCTTGCCTTTCCGCACCTCGGCCCGCAGCGTCGCGGGGAACGTGCCTACGCTTCTCACCTGCCCATTCGTTGCCATTTACGCCACCGCCTTCCCCATGCACACATCCATGAACAGCCGCTCCAAGTCCTGCCCGCCGTCAAGCGGCGCCTCGTAGGCCAGCCGTCCTCCCACGATGATACCCACGAGGTCGGCCACGTGTTCCACCTCACCCAAGATGTGGCTCGACAGCACCACCGTGATACCGCGCTGCGGGAACGACCTGATGAGCGCCCGCAATTCCTGAATACCCACCGGGTCGAGCCCGTTGGTGGGCTCGTCCAGCACCAACAGCCGCGGATGTCCCACCAGCGCAAGCGCAATCCCCAGTCGCTGCTTCATGCCCAGCGAGAACTGCCCCGCGCGCTTCTTCCCCGTGTTCGTCAGCTCCACCGTGGCCAGCGCCTCGTCGATGCGTTCCTCGCCCACGCCCAGAAGCGTCGTGCGCACGAGCAGGTTCTCGCGCGCCGTGAGGTTTTCGTACAGGGGCGGCGTCTCAATGAGCGCGCCAATGCCCGCCAAATCGCTCCGCGTCCACGGCCGCCCGGCCACCAAAATCTCGCCCGCCGAGGGCCGCAGCATCCCGCACACCATCTTGAGCAGCGTCGACTTCCCCGCGCCGTTCGGCCCCAACAAGCCATACACCGCGCCCTCCGGCACATGCAGCGACACGCCGTCCACCGCGCGCTGCCCCTTAAATTCCTTGACGAGCCCCCTCGTCTCAAGCACGTAACCCATGCGCACTCCTTTCGCTTTTCGTTGACGCACCCCATAGTGTGCCCGGTTTCTAAAGATTCCTTAAAGGCCGGGTATACTGGCGAAATTGAGGTTTGCGAAGAGAAGGGAACGCAGTGGCGATATTCCGGGCGGGGCTCAGCACCTGGCAGAAAGTAGTTGTGATAGTGGGGCTTGTGCTGCTGTTCGGCGGGTTCGGTGCCCTAATGGTGGGCGAGTTTGGCACCTCGGTGGGGAACGCGGGGCTCGCGAACCGCGCCGCCGCCAACGCGGGATTTTTGGCGATGGGGCTGGCGCTGCTGGGTTATGCGATTGTGTTTCTTGCGGGCAACTGGCGCGTCCGCCCGCGCGGCCGTGAGGCGTGGAAACAGGAGCTGCGCGAAGGGGTGCGCGAGTTCGGGGCGGCGCTCATCAACATTGTTGGATACGGCGGCACTGTGATTGTCGCGCTGGGCGCGCTATCTGCGGCGGACAGCGTCCCGGTGGTTTCTGTGGTGGTTATTCTTGTGTGCGTCGCGGGGTTTGTGGCGCTCCGCCTGTGGCGCAGGCGTCATCCGCGCGCCTATCCCCGCGCGTGGGGTGCCGCGTTGTTCCTGTTCATGGTGGCGTTCGGTAGCGTCGCGTGCGTGGCGGGTGCGCTTGAGGGCGCGAAGGTGGTGGCCGATGCGCTGGAAGGACCCCGCACAACCCTGTGCGCGATGACCGGTTTCGAGGAACAGCGCCCCACCGGCCGCTACCGTGCGCTGAGCACGACCGACCTGGCGCTGGAACTGACGGATGGCGAGGGCCACACCATCCACCTCGCCGTGAAGGAGCAGGATCGCGAGGCCCTGCGCCCCCTCGCCGAAGCCGGCGGCATAGCCCACACCACCTACTACCCCCGCACCGGCATCCTGGTAGCCTTCGAACCAGCGACCGATGCCCGTTAAAGTGTGACGCGCTTCGCGCTACTGATGACGCCAGGAGAATCCCATATCCCATGCTTTATGACGCGGGCTCTTGCAAGTGCGATAAATAAACTAGAACCCTACAGGTTCCCTATCACCAGGAGCGCTACCAGCAACGCGAGCATAAGGCCGCAGATGAGGGCTATGGTGTTGCAGGCGCGGAGGGCTCGGGTGTCTGAGCGCGCGGCGAGGCGGACGAACACATACAGCCCCAGGCCGATCGCGCCGCCGAGGGTGTTTGCCAGAAGGTCGGTGATGTCGCTCATGCCTACAGCCAGCACATACTGCAGCACTTCGAACGCAAGGCTGGTTGCTGTGACCGGCAGTAGCACCCGCCACCAGGGGCGGCCCGCTGTCAGCATGCCCATGAACAGGCCGAACGGCACAAATGCGAGCACGTTTTGCACCACTTCGCGGTAATCAGCCGCGCCGTTGATGACCGTCGCCCCCGCAAGCGGAATCAGATTGATGCTGCGGACGGTTCCCAGGATGTCGGGCGAGAGTTGCATCTTGAACAGGATGATCCACGTGAGAACCACCAGGTAGAACACGAATATCGCCGTCGTGAGATGCCTGCTTCCCAGAAAGCGGGCAAGCGTCCCCGGCCGCGCCACGCCGTGTGCGCCCGCGCCACCATTTACGTCAACTTCCCACTGAACTTCTTTGAACTCCATGGTATCCACCTTTCGGATGCTACTTCTCGCGGGGTGTAACGAAGCCCCTCTCAGGCTCTCCAACCTTTTCTCTTAGCATACGTCGCGCCCGCGCGTGAAAAGCGATACGCGCGCCAACCGTTTTCGGTCGTTAAGCATTCTTCAGAATTCCTTAAGGTACCAGGTCGCGTGTGCCCTCTTCGCCAGCACCACCCTATGCGCTTGCACCTCGCGCCCGCACGCCCTGCGCCCCCTTCGCCAGCGCCACTCCGCACTCCCGAACCCCCGCGCGCCCCCCATCCGCACACCCCCACCCCCGCTTCCGGCTTCCTCGCCAATCAGGTATCATGAAAACCCACAGCGCGGCAGGCGCGAACACAAACGGAAGGAGCGGCATGGAGGCCTACAAGCAGGAGTTCATCGAGTTCATGGTGGAAAGCGACGTGCTGAAGTTCGGCGACTTCACGCTGAAGAGCGGCCGCAAATCCCCCTTCTTCATGAACGCGGGCGCCTACGTCACCGGCGCGCAGCTCCACCGCCTGGGGCAATTCTACGCGCGCGCCATCCACGACAACTTCGGGCTGGACTTCGACGTGGTGTTCGGGCCGGCCTACAAGGGCATTCCGCTGTCGGTGATCACCACGATGGCGCTGTCCGAGCTGTACGGCAAGGAGGCGCGCTACTGCTCGAACCGCAAGGAGGTCAAAGACCACGGCGACACGGGCATTCTGCTAGGCTCGGCGCTGCACGACGGCGACCGCGTGGTCATTGTGGAGGACGTCACCACGTCGGGTAAGTCCATCGAAGAGACGCACCCCATCCTCATGGAGCAGGCGAATGTGCAGGTGGTGGGCCTGATGGTGTCGCTCAACCGCCTGGAAGTGGGCAAAGGCGGCCAGATGTGCGCCCTCGACGAGGTCCGCGAACGCTACGGCTTCCCCACCGCCTCCATCGTCGACATGGCCGAGGTAACCGAACACCTCTACGGCCGCGAATGCCAAGGCCGCGTAGTGATAAACAACCAGGTAAAAGCCGCTTTGGACGCGTATTACGAGCAGTATGGCGCGAAGTAGGAAGAATACTAACTACTTGACATATAGTTTCAAGCTGGTATTCTCTATTTGCATAGAAAAACGTTCGACGTTTTTGCGGAGCGAGGTTGCGACAAGCAGTCTCGCTCTAGTTTTTTACGAGCAGAACAACCGCTCCGCTACCCTCCCTGGACGCTCAGGAGGCGAACCAGGGACACAGCGCCGCGGACGGCGGCCATGCCGAGGGCTACGCCGGCGAGACAAGCTACGAGACTTCCCATGGCGTAGGTGCCGCCGGTGAGGTAGTTGCCTTCTTGGAAGAGGGCCAGGGTTTCCAACGAGAAGGTGGAGAACGTCGTGAAGCCGCCACAGACGCCCGTCTTCAGAAACAGCGTGGCGTTGGGCGAAAGAAGCGAGGTCAGCGACGTGATTTCCACAATGACGCCAATAAACACAGCACCCAGGAAGTTCACGAGAAACGTCATGAGCGGAAAATCGCCCTCATAAGGCACAAGCCCCATCAGATAGCGCGCCACCGCGCCGACGAATCCACCCGCGCCTACACACAGCACCTCAAACATAACGCCCGTCCATCCTTCCTGTTCACGCCCGCACGCTCGCCCGCGCCACGCGCCGCGTGCCCCCCGGAACGAAAAAAAGCCGACGACCCCGCAGCAGCGCGCCCGCAGGCGGCCCATGCAGAAGTCATCAGCTTTATCAGCGGTTCAAACTGGCCCAAGCCAGCTTAGGGAGAACTTCATTCCCGCCCGCATTCTACCCCAATCCCCCGCGCGCAAGCAACGGAAAGAGAAGCCTCCACAAGGGGCACAGGTAGAGAACGTGCTGGAGAAGGTACCAGCAGTGGAGGTCCTTGTCATCCTGAGCGGAGGCGCGAAGCGCCGTAGTCGAAGGATGACAAGATAGTACGCGAGCGATGCCGCACGCCGCATCAGCGACCTTTGGGCGGTTTGCGGCGGGTGGGGTGGCGGAGGGGGCGGCGGGAGTTGTAGCCGAGGGCATCTCGTAAGTGATGGGCAGCGCGTTCAGCGAACCCGGCACCCGGGCTCCCTCCGGCCGTCAGGCCCGATAAGCCACCTGCCGCCGGGCGGGTCCGCGCGCCGGGCTGCGCGCCCGTCGCTCCAGCTCCAGCGCCAGCGCCTCCCGCCGCGCCCTCTGAATCCTCCGGCACTACTTCCTCAACAAACCACCGGGGGTCCTCGAAGAATAGATACTTTTCGCGCCCGTTCACCGACACCGTGTAGCGCAGGCCCGTGCCGCCCACGCGCGTGGATGCACGCCGGATGACATCGATCACCCGGTCGATCTCGAACACGCGGCCGTCGCGCCAGCGAATGGACAGCGGCGTTACCTTACCGTCCTCGTCGATGCGCGCAACCACGTCCACATATGTCTTGCGATACTTCATGCGCCCATGCAACCACGCCCTACCTCCGCGTGCAATCCGCCGCACCAACCCGTAGCAAAACCAACGCCCCCACGTTAGTTATATCCCACACAAATTGTGGCAATTTAATTCATACTTGACTTCTGGGCTTTAACAAAGAGTAGTCACGCTATAGTAAGTGCACTCATTAGCGCCGCATTCCCAGCACTTCCAGGCATAAAGAGGCATAAAGAAAGGCCGGAAGTTTTCTTCCGGCCACGTGTTTCTCTGGAGCCAGCGACAGGATTCGAACCTGCAACATGCAGTTTACAAAACTGCTGCGCTACCGTTGCGCCACGCTGGCAGATAAAGAGCGTTCGAGCATTGTACGACATTCGGCGAGATTAGAAAAGCCCTCTTCCACCTCGCTTACGGTTCTTACGCAAACGACATCAGCGCGCTGCGAAAGTCCGCCAATCAACATATCCTTCCCGTTGCTCAGGCAACCTTCTGTCCCCTACGAGGAGAGGTATCGCATGGATAACGCTTGTATACCGCACCAATGTCATTTGCCGACCCCTGTGTCATATTCTTTTAGAAAGGAGAATATATTCAACATCACCTTTTTCGACACCCCATATGATGCAGCCATGGATACTATTGCTAAAAGAAAACAGCTCGGCAGTCACGTGCGGCGGCTCCGTAATGAGCACCAAATAAACCGCAAGCAGTTCGCGCTTATGATAGGTATGGACCGCGGTTATCTGGCGGGCATCGAAACGGGCAAATACAATGCCACCTTCGATAAGCTTGTCGACATCGCCGACGGGTTCGGCATCACGCTCTCAGAACTGCTTGAAGGTGTTGGCGAACCGGAAGACGCTGCACACGACAGCCACTAACGGCTAACACGCGTTGATAACCTGATGGCGCGTTATGCACCGCGCTTAGCTACGTGTGCCTCCATGTGCTCATCTTTGATGAGACTCCACCCCTTCGGCGTGACCGCGTACGCATTCGCGCGCTGACCCCCGTCCTCGGCGTAACACACATTTCGACGCACGCACTCGCTGGCAACCAGTCGCCTGCAGGCGTGCCGCACCCGCGCTTGCGAGTACCCCAACGCATCGCTGATCTCTCGGTAAGAAACGTTCGGAACCGTGCGGCTTTTCTCGGCCCGGTCGGCCAAATAGCTGAGCACGTTACATTGCACGCGCCGCGTTTCTTCCTTGCTCGTTCTCGGCATGAACCCATCACTTCCATCGTTTACCCAAGGGTGTACTTACTTTTCGCCCTTCAACGGTTGCTTTATTTTAGCAGGTTATTTGTCTGTTTGTGGAATATCTTCATCATTTTTCATAGCTGCGGTTGCGCCGCGTGCGTGTGGCCTATAATTCCAGCTATTGCCACCCGCAAAAAACGAGAGAAGGAGCTTCCACCATGGCAACCGACAATCTGCCTAGCTTGGACAGTCTGTCCAACTTGCTGATCACCTCTGACGACCTGGGCCGCGCGAAAGAGGCCGAGTTCGTCCGCAGCATCAAGAGCGACAAGGTGAAGATGCTGGTGTCCGACAACCAGATCTCCTGCGTCATGCTGGCGCCTGAGGTGTACAACGCGATGCGCGAAGCCGCCGAGCGCGTGGTGAAGGCGAGCGTCGCCCAGTAACTGGTACACAGAACAACGCGGACGTAGGGCCGCGAACCAAATAGCCCCGGATGCGACTCGTATCCGGGGCTATTTGCATTATGCTTCGGTGGGCTCGGAGAAGCCCTCGGTGTTCTGGCGCAGAAGTTCGGTGTAGGCTTCTTTGCTGATGCCCTCCCCCGCCGTTGAAATGGTGAAGGTGACCGTATTGCCTTCTACCTGGCCCTCAAGATACGAGGAGCCGAACGTTTCCTGCGCGTTGGCAAGCATCTGGTTTGCCTGGCTGGGGTCTGGTAACGTAATGCTGATGTGGCTGCGCTCCAGAAGACCACGGGAGTTGAAACGTGCCGTTTCGACGGTTTCACACAGCTGACCATCAGGGGCCTTCGTGAGGTAGCGATACTCCACCTGTGGGGAGCCGACGAGCGTCTGCGCCTCAGCGGCCTGGCGGAAGAAGGGAATGTCCTCCCCTGCCACGGCCATGGCAGCCGCCCCCGCTGCCGCAAGCGCGGCGACAGCCACCAACGCCACGCCCGCCATCATGACGCTGCGACGCGGTCGAGGGGTGTCGATCTGGGCGGATGCTGCGGGTGCGGGTGGCGCTGGCACAGCAGGTGCAGGCGCAGGCGCTGCCGCGGGAGCCGGAGTAGGTGCAGGTGCTGGCACAGGAGCCGGAGTAGGTGCGGGTACTGCCGCAGGAGGTTCCGGAACGTCAGCTGGAGCGGAAGCAGCGGGTTCAGATGCGGAAGAGGCCGCGACGTTGGGAGCCTGTTCAGCAGGCTCTTTTGGGGCAGGTTCGGGTGTGCTTGTTTCGCTGTCAGAAGCTTCCGAAGTTGGTTCTGCTTCAGCAGGGGCTTCTTCGTCTGGTTTCGAAGCCGGCTTGGTATCCGCGGTGGTCTCATCGGCTGCGGCTTCCGACACGAGTTCGGGCTGGACATCCTCCGACTGCTCTTCGGGTGCTTCTGCGGTTGCCTCTTCATCCAAAGCGTCTTGATCAGCCTCAGTTGAAGATTCCGCTTTGGCCGTAGCCTCAACGGGCTGCTCTTCTTTTGTAGCGGGCTCCGGATCGACGGTGCCCCCAGCGGGCTTTTCTTCGGGTTCGGATTCAAGATCGGACTCGAAATCGGACCAGAGTTGATCTTCTTCCTCGCGCTCGGGCGTGGGCTCGGCGGGCTTGCGCCCCGGCTTGAGATTGGTCACGGGAGCAAGTTCGGCGTTGGGCTTTGCCGTGTGTTCAGAAGCTTCGGCGGCTTCCGACGGAGGCGTGGGCTCGGCTTTCTCGGCCTTTGGTTCAGGATGAATCTCCTGTTCAGGCTCTTGTTCGGATGCTTCTTCAGATACAGCGTCCTCTTCGACTGCCTGTTCCTCTTCGGGCTCTTGCTCGGGCGCTGGCTCAGGCTCGATCTCTTTCACCGGCTCGGGAGTGCGTTGGGGAAGCGGCTCGCCGGGTGTGGGCAGGTCGGCAAAGCGGCTGCGGATGGAGGGCTTGGGAGGCTCGGGCTGCGAGGCCGGCTCCGCTACAGCGGACTCCGCCACTACAGGCTCCACCACCGCTTCCGGCTGAAAAGCGGGCGCCTCGGGTTCGGGCTGTGGCTCATCCTCCGGCTCTGCACCGCCAAGCAAAGCCGACAGATCGAACGGCTCCGCCTCTTCAACAGGCTGGGCAGCGGCGGGCTGGCTGTCCTCCTCCGGCACGCCAAAGAGAGATGCCAGTGAGAAGTCAGGCTCCGGCTCGGGCTCGGGCTGGCGGGAGGCCTCTTCCACCGGCGGAGCCCCAAAAAGCGTCGCCAAATCCACTGGCTCATCCGCAGCAGCCGCAGGCTGCGACACCTCCGCAGCCTCAGTACCCCCGCCAAGCAGGGACAACAGGAAGTCATCCGAGCCAGCCGAGGCGGCCTCACGCGCCGGGGGCTCAGCCTCAATCACCAGAGGTTCATCACCCAAGCCGGCAAAGCTCAACGCAAACGCGGGCGCCGCGGGCTTGGGGGCATCCCCAGGCTGGGAGGCGCCGTGCCAGGCGGCGAGGGCGGACCAGATATCAGTAGTTTGCTCATCTTCCCCCGAAACGGCGGGGGCCGCGGCCTCCGGAGTGGGGGCTGCGGCCTCGGATTCGTCATGCGCCACGGAGAAGAGGGCGTCGAGGGACAGGGTGTCGGACGTACTAACGGGTTCCTGCATCGAGTTTCCTTCGTTTTGTCGCCATCGGTTACTTCGTTTCATTGCCGGACGGGCGCGATGCGCGGGAGCGGGCTGCAATGAGGCACGCAACGCCCGCCGCGCCAGCGCCAGCGGCCAGCGCTCCCAGCACGGCTGCTGCCAGGTGTGCCATGTCGGCGGCCGAGGGGCGCGGCGGCACGCTTGTGCGAGCAGCCTCCACCGCCTCGGGCTGGAACTGGGCAAACCAGGGTCCCACTCCCAGCGCGCCCGCGGACGCAGAAGACGCGACCTCGTTAAAAGTCGCGTCTGAAACCTCATTGCTTTGTGCGGGGATCGCCCCTTCGGCAAGCCCCGGACTATCCGGAGGAACCGGGGTGCTTGCCCACGCGGGTGCGGCGCACATCCCGGGCGCCATCACAGCCGCGGCCAGCAGCAGTGCCAGCCCCGCCGTTTGGGCCGAAGCCCGGAAGCGCTCCCCCACTGCGGGCGAACACTTCCGGGCCAAAGCGGCGTTTAACTCACTTGAGCGCCGCGGGGGCCCCGCGAGGTGCGCGGGGCCGAACATCACAGGAGAGGTGGCTTGCTTCACCGGCGATCGCCTCGGGTGCTCCGACGACGCGCCGTCACCGCCAAGCCAGCAGCCAGAACCGCCAAGCCCAGAACCGTGCACGCCAAAGGACCATTCGCATCGCCCGTCTTCAATAGGTTCATACCCTGATCAAGTCCACGGTTGATGCCATCAATCGGGTCGGTAGGTGCCGGCGCCGCAATAGGTGCGAACCTCACTTCAAGGGTATGTCCATTGGACACATCGGCCAGATAGTAGCTCGAACCATTGAACGGCATCCACACGCCATCAATACACAGCGCGGTCACCATGTAACCCTGGTATGGCAGGAAGGAGAACGTCTGCCCCTTGCCATGCTCCACGCGCACCTCGCCCGACGGAGAAACAATACCGCCGTAATTATTCGTCACGCCCGCCTTGATAATGTGGAACGTCGGATCAACGTCTGGCGGCGGCGTAGGCTCAGCACCCTTAGCGCGGAACGCCACGTAAATCTTGTGACCAGCCTTCACATTCTCGAAGGTGTAGCTGGTACCTGGGTTATCCACGCGCTTGCCATCAACCTCGACGTAGTCAATCACATAACCATCGTCTTTAGGCTTGAATACAAACGCAGCATCTTCACCATCAACAACTTCGACGGTACCCGACGGCGAAATACTACCGTTTTCTCCAGCTTTAGCTGTGATGTAGTGCGTATTCACCGAAGGACCAGGCGTCGGCGGGTTCACATTACCCTTGCTCTTAAAGGTGACGTACAAGTAGTAGTTCTTCGACTCTGTTGTCTGAACGGTATAAGACGTACCAGGATTAGGAGCAGTCTTGCCATCAACCGTCACCGATTCCACTTCGTAGCCAGAATTCGGATAGAAGGTGAAGGTGACACTTTCGCCCACGTTGACCGTCTGCGGCGTTGCAGGGGAAATACGACCACCAGGGCCCGCCTGACCAGTAACAATGGCCTTATCAGGCTGAGGCGTCTCAACCTTTTCGAACACGCCTTGTACTGTGTGCGGCCCGCGAATGTCACCGAGCGTATACGAACCAGAAGCCCACAGCGAAGGACTCACCGGCGACCCATCCAACAGTACGTTTGCCAAGCGGTGATCCGCCTTCGGCGTGAACTTAAACGCAAGGGACTGACCTTCCTCAACGGACATGGTGCCACTCGGAGAAACCGAGCCCATCGTCTTGTCGTTAACAGAAGACGTTACGTCGTAGAACTTCGGCGCAGGAGTGGGTTCCTGCGTCTCGCGGAAGGTAACCACAAGGTTGCTCTCCACCTGGACATTCTTTATCTCGTAGGTATAGGAACCGTCAAAGTTAGCGTCCTTTACGCCATTCACCGTTACGGTATCGGGGACGTACTTATCGGATGCAGGCTTAAAAGTAAACGTCTGGTTTCCACCGCGCTCGACCCGTGCCTCCAGAGGCGACACGGTACCACCTGCACCATTCACGGACGCATGAACCACCACGTAATCAACCACTGTTTCCTTATGCTGGAACGAGGCGGACACCACGGTATCGGCAGCCAGGTCAAACGTGTTATCAAGCTTGAACTGGTTGTTCGCAATGCGACCTGTTGCGTCAGTCGACTTACCGTTTTGCAGCACCGTCAGCGACTGCAAAACGTAATCGCTATCAGGCTTCACGGTAAACGTGGTGGACTCCCCGTTCGGCACTTGCAAGTCGGTGGGCATAATGGAACCACCAGCACCGGCGCGAGCCGTAATCTTGTGCGTCTGCACCGGCTCAGGAGTGGCCTCCCCTTCCGCCAGCTTCTTGAAAGCAACATCAATCACGAGGTCTTCCGTCACGTCCGGAACCACGAACCAATAGCCGCCAGCGGCACCAGGTTCATCATGTTCCGCGAACAACGAAGCGCGTGCACCGAACAGCGAGAACGTAGCCGGCTCCGGAGAAGCCTTGCCTATCTCATGGAATTCAATGTGATCACCGTTCGCCGTAATGCTTTCCACACCGTAGCCCGGTTTCGGGTATACGTAGAACGGCTCGCTTGTTCCACCTTTCTCTACGGTAGTGAACGTGGGGGTAACCACACCAGCATCATGAGTATTAACTTGCTGCTGCACCTTCACCTTCACCTGAACATCCACATTCAAGTTGGGATCTTCGGGTTCCGTAGCATCAATGTGCTCGAATACGGCGCGCACTGTTTGGGCAGCGGTCACGTTATCAAGCGTAAACGTACCACCTTCAGGCGTAAATGCTTTCTCTTCCGCGCCCACCAGCATGTGCTTCACTTGGTAGCCCGCGTTCGGCTTCACAAGGAAGCTCACGCTCTGGTTCTCGGCCACCTGCACAGCACCACGCGGCGAGATGGAGCCACCGGTTGTCGCGGAGGCAAACACCTCATACATCGTGGGCAGCTCTTGGTCGGGCTCGCCCAACTCTTGCTCATGGAAGGTGGCGTATATCGTAGTCTCTGCCTTCACATTCGTGAGCGTCAACTGCGACTTATTCAACTTGGACAGAACAGATTCGCCATCAACCGTCACATCGTCCAAGACGTAATCTTGGTTCGGCATGAACGTAAACGTCGTGGCGTTTTCGCCCTTTTTCACGCGTACATCACCGGATGGCGAAACAATGCCGTTGGGGCCGGCGCTTGCATGGATAACCACGTACTCAGGTTCAACCGGCTGGGTAGTCTTCTTCTGGAACTCAGCACGGATGGTGTGGTTGTACACCACGTTGTCAAACGTGTAGAAACCATCAGCAACCGCCTGAGGCACTTCGGCACCGTCCACCAGCACGCGCACCAGTTCGCACTCGGCGTCGGGCGAGAAGGTGAACGTCTGAGACTCGCCGCGATTCAGAACCTTCGTGCCGCTGGGGTCAATGGTGCCGCCCGCAGAAGCCTCGGCCGTAATGGTGAGCACCTGCGACGCCTTGAACGTGGCGTTAATGGTGTGCGGTGCCTGCACGTTCGGGAACGTGTAGGACAAGCCCGGGTTGGATACTCGCTGACCATCAACCGTCAACGTAGCAAGTTCATAGCCCCTCTCGGGCGCTATGGTAAACGTGGCATCCTGACCCAACGTCACCGACACATCACCCGCAGGACTGATGGAGCCGTGCTCGCCAGCACTAGCCGCAATAATTACGCTGCCGGTAGGCTGATCGGGGTCGACATCCGGGTCGGGGTTCGTCCCCTGCTGTGCGAAGTAGGCGTGAATGGTACGGTTACCCTGCACGTTGGAGATGCGATGCGTACCCGCAGCCATTTCGTCTTGTGAGAGCTCATAGGGAGCCTCGGAATCCTTGTCCACCACCACGCGGTACAGTTCATAGCCATCGTACGGTGCGAAACGGAACGAGAGGGCACCGCCATGGACAACGGACTGGTCACCCTCGGGCTCGATGATGCCACCAGCCGAAGCGAAGGACGACACCGTGTGAACCGCAGGAGGCTCCACCGACGAGTCAGCTTCGAACGTAACCCCAATGGTCGTATCAGCTGTCACATCAAATATGGTGTAGCTGTAGCCCGAGAAGTCAAAGGCTTTGCCACCCACGGTAATCTGAGACACCTTGTAGCCTGCATCCGGAATGAACGAGAACGTCTGAGACGAACCGCGCGCCACCGTTACTGCACCAGCAGGCGAAATCTTGCCGCGCCCACCGTTGACCGAGGCCGTGATGACCGGGTCAAGCACCGGCTCAGGGTTGCTCACACGCTGGAACTCAGCATGCAGCTTTGCGGGTGCCACGACCGGAGCAAACGTATAGGAGTTGTTCTGAACAGCAACCTCAGTGCCCCCAACCGTCACCTTAGCCAGTTCCCAACCAGCATCCGGCACGAAGGTAAACGTAGGCGTGGAACCCGCAGCCACCGTTACATCGCCAGACGGCGACACGGAACCACCCTGACCAGCGCTCGCCGAAATGACAAGAGGCTCAGGAGGCGTCGGCTTAGGATCATCAGGCGTGGCCGCGCGGAAGGTGACCTTTACGGGCACGTCGTTGTGCACATCGGTAAGCGTGTAGGTGAAGCCATCGACAACAACAGGCTGACCATCCACTGTTACCTTGTCAATAACGGAATTTTCCGCAGGCGTGAACAGGAAGGTCTGGGTACCACCATCCCTCACGCGAATCTCACCCGCAGGAGAAACGGAACCGCTGCCGCCCTCAACACTGGCCGTTACCGTGTGGTACGTGGGCGCGGGAGGAGTAACCGTTTCCAGAACGAAGGTTGCGTTCAGCTCGTGAGGACCAGAGATGTTGCTCAAAGTGTAGGTGCCATTGGTAACCGTGATCGGGGCATCATCCAGCGTCACAGCCGACAGCTTGTAGCCAGCTTCGGGCACGAATGTGAACGTAACACTCGAGTTATCAGCGGCATCAAAGGTGCCGGACGGAGACACGGTACCACCCTGGTTGGCCGTAGCGGTAATCACATGGCTTACCGGAGGAGTCGGAGGCTCAGGATCAACACTCGCATCTCGCTCCACGAACTCAGCACGCAAGGTGCAGTCATTTGCAACATCGGACAGCGTATACGTGCTATCAGTTTCCGCGTTGAAACCAACAACGGGATTGCCATCCAACGTCAGCGATTCAAGCTTCATGTCCTTGTTCGGCGTGACGATGAACGTTTGCGAGCCACCCTTGACTACACGCACGTCACCCTCTGGAGACAGGGAGCCACCAGCACTTGAAGTAACGTGAATGGTGCGGTACTCAGGAACCTCAGGATTATCCGGCTGAGTGCTCTTGGTTTCAAACGTCGCAGACACCGTAAGAGCAGTTGTTATGTTATTCAAACGCAGCGTACCAGAGGCAGACACCTCTGAGATCTTCTCGTCGTTACCCACCTTGACAGAGGTCAATTCACTGCCGGTGTTGGGCGTAAAGGTGAGCAGCAGCGAGCCATGCTCGGCAACCTTGGTTGTGCCCAAAGGCGAAACAGTACCGTCGCCCGTTGATGACGTGGTCACATCGTACATGGTCGGCTTAACTGGCGGCTTTTCGTCATCCGGAACTTGCTCGAACTCAACCGCAAGAGTCGTGTTTTGAGAAATATTGGCAAGCGTGTAGGACAGGCCAGACCAATTGAACGTTTCGCCATCCAGCGTAATAGACTTCACCCGATACTTGTTGTCATCCGTATCATTCGGCGTGAAATAGAACGTCTGGGTTGCACCAGGGGCCACCTCAAAGGTACCTGCGGGCGAAATCGTGCCCCCCGCGCCAGCCACAGAGGCCTCCACCTGATAGCGCTTCTGGTCATCCGGCGTGGTGGTATCGCGCTCAAAGGTTGCCTGCACCGTGGTGTTCTCGGTTACACCAAGAAGACGATAGGAGTTGTTCTGAACATCGTCGGTCACAGGCGTGCCACCAACCGTCACCGTGGACAGGTGCCAGCCAGCATCGGCCGTGAACGTGTACAGCACGTCTCCGCCGGACACGACACGCGTCACACCAGAGGGCGAAATGGTGCCGCCCGTGGTGGCGCTGGATGTAACCTCATAGGTCACCGGAGCGGGAGGCGGCGTCACACCGCCCTCAGGTTCATCAAAAACCGCATGAACGGAAGCTTCGTCCGTACCTGCTGATAGCGTGTAGGAGTTGTCAACCACTTCAACGGGGCTATCGTTTACCGTGAGACTGCTCAACACCATACCCTCATCGGGAATGAGGTAGAACGTCATCGAGCGATCGGCTGCCACGCGCATTTGACCAGCCGGTGAAATGGTGCCCGGGCCTTCGGAGGTAGCCTTCACCGTACGGTAGGTAGGCTCAACCGGCGTCGAGGCATCAAGCTCGAACGAGACAGTAATAGTGATATCCATACGGATGTTAGACACCGTGAAGCTATTGTTCTTCAGGGTGGCTGTCTTGTTGTTTACCAGGACATTCTTCACATGATAGCCAGCCTCGGGCGTTACCGTGTAGGTAACAGACGATCCCTCAACCGCCTTCGTCACGTCGGCGGGCGAAATGGAGCCGCCCTTTGTGAGAACAGATGCGGTAAGTTCGTATGTCTTGGGCTGCGGTGTTGGCTCGCCCTTGGACTCAACGAAGGAAACATCCACCGTCACGTCAGACTTCATGGCGTCCAGCGTGAGCTTGGTCATTTCAGCCGTGTTCTCCGTGTAGGTGGTCGTACCATCCGCATCGGTTACGGTAACTTCACCAACAACGAAACCCTCCTTGGGATAGAAGAACACCGTCTGGGAAGCGCCTGCCGCTACCTTGGTAGTGCCCTCAGGCGAAACTGAGCCGTTCTCGCCCGCGTTTACCGTGAGGTTGTAGTAGTCGGGCTCCGTCGGATCGACCTGCTTCTGCTTGAAAGTGACAGCAATTGTGTGAGTGCTCGTCACGTTGTCGAAACGATACGCACCGGCAGCTTTAGCATCAGGGTTAGCCGTACCGTCTATCGTTACTTCGTCAATCTCATAGCCAGCTTGCGGGATGAACGTGAAGGGCATGGAGCCACCCTGGGCTACCTGCACCGTGCCGGATGGCGAAATAGAGCCACCAGATCCAGCTGTAGCGGTAATGTCCCACATCGTAGGCACGGGCAGAGGCTCTCCCCCGCTGCTTACTGCGCGGAACGTGCCTTCAACCGTGGTGTTTGCCATCACGGAATCAACCGTGTAGGACAGGCTGGTCGCCTTCACCGGATCGCCACCGTTAACGGAAATCGTATCCAGTGTGTAGTCCTCCTCCGGCACAAACGTGAATGTTTGAGAAGCACCAGCCTTCACGCGCACCGTGCCGGACGGCGAAACAGTGCCGCCCTTGTTGTCCTTGACCGAGCCCTTCACCGTGTAATACACGTCGTCGGGCACCTCAATGCCGGTCGTCTTGAACGTGGCTACGAGTTCGCAGCTTTTGCTGATGTTCTTCAGCACGTACACGCCACCGTTAACGTCCGAAGTGACATCCTGATCATCCAACGTAAGCGTATCAAGCACATAGCCCGTCTCGGGATACAGATGGAACGTCGCCGACTCACCCGGCTTCACCGTCTGCGAAGCGGGCGTGATGGAACCACCCTCGCCAGCCGTAGCGCTCACCGTGAACGTGTCCGGATCAGGAGGCGTAGTGCCCTCTTCTTTGTACGTGACTGTAACCGTCACATTAGACGTGATGTTAGACACCTTCAAAGAGTTGTCTGTCACGGCAACCAGCTCTGCGCCCTGCCCACGGTCAACCGACACGGTGTTGATGATGTAACCGTCTTCCGGAGCAAAGGTAATGGTAGCTTCCCCACCTTCATTCACTTTAGTGGTAGCACTAATGGCAGCAGTACCGCCATTGATAGCAACAGCACCATTGCCGTCTTTGACATGAGCCGTTACATCATATTGCTGAGTGACATCTATTTCCTTGAACGTTGCACTGATGGAGTGATCTTTGGTTACGTTCTTGAACGTGTACTCATCATTCGCAAGCTGATCAAGCGCAGGTTTATTATCTACCGTCACACTTTCAATGGTATAGCCTTCATTGGGTTCAATGCTGAAGGTGATGTCAGCACCATCTTCAACTTTAACCGCACCATCCGTGCCACTGGGCATGATGGAGCCGCCTTCACCCGCTGAAACCATAATGGTATGCGGCTCGACAGGCGTGGTCTTCTCTTGGAACGTTACATGAATAGAGCTGTCAGCTTCTACGTTAGTGAACGTGTAGTACTTATCGTCTGCTAGTTCACCCTTTTTGTTCGTGCTATCCCCGCCGATAAACACACCAGCGATCTCGTGAGTGCTATCAGGCTCGATAGTAAACACCGCATCCTCGCCGTGGACAACTTCAACTTTGCCGCTTGGAGTGATGGTGCCACCTTCATCGGCAGAAGCATCAATGTAGTGTTTCACTATCGGCTGGTCAGCCGGCGCAAACGTAGCATAAATGGAGCCACCTGTAGTGACGTTTTCGAAGTCATAGACGTACTCCGAGCGGGGAGAATCCGGAACCTCAATGTCCTTGCCGTTCACGGTGACTTTCTCGATGACGTAATCAGTGCTTGCTGCAATCTTGAAACCTTGGTTGGTGCCCAGGGGCACTTCAACTTTGCCGTCAGTAATAGTGTTATCAGGATTGACGGCCGTTATAGTGCCATTCTCACCATGCGACACCGTGATGATCGCCGTGCCGGTGGGCTTGTCGGGGTCTTCTGGGTCGGGAGTGGTGCCTTGTTTTGCGAAATAAGCTTTGATGGCGTGATGGGCCTGGACATTGGTCAGGCGATAGCCATTAACGGGCAACTTTTCGTTTTCAAGCGTTTCCGCATCAGCTGTACCTTCGTCAATTACTACCTTATAAAGTTCGTAGCCGTCGATGGCGGCAAAGGTGAAGTTCATGGCTTCGCCCTCAGCTACCGGCACGATACCTTCGGGTGTGATAGTACCACCCGCGGTTGCTTCGGCGGTAATGTTGTAGAACTTTGGATCAGGCGTAACGTCGCCTTCCTGCTTCTTCCCGAACGCAACCTCGATGGTGGTGTCGTTTGTCACATTGAAAAGAGTGAAGCTAGTGCCACTGAAAGCGCTTGAACGGCCATCAATAGCAATAGAGGTAACTTTATAGCCCTCGTCAGGGACGATGGAGTAAACGGGCGACGAGCCGCGCGGTACGGTATGAACACCGGAGGGCGTGATGGTGCCACCAACGCCGTCTTTCACGGTGGCGGTAACAATGGGGTCAGCCGGAGGCTCAGGGGCGCTGACACGCTCAAACTCGGCGTGCAACTTGGCATCTCCCGTCACCGGAGCGAAGGTATAGATATTGTCCTGAACAGCAACTGGCTGATTATCTACCGTGACCTCGGACAGCTGCCAACCAGATTCAGGGATGAAGGTAAATGAGGGAGTTGAGCCCTTCGCCACCGCCACATCACCGGACGGCGACACAGAGCCACCTTGACCAGCATCAGCCGTAATCTTAAAAGTATCAGGAGGTGTCGGATTGGGCTCGTTATCCTCAAGTGCGCGGAATGAAGCGACCACGGTCGTGTCTTTATGTACGTCAGTCAAAGTGTAAGTGAAACCGTCAACAGCAACTGGTACATTATTAACCTTGACCTCATTGAGCGTGTACTGACTTGCATCGTCAGGCGTGAACAGGAAGGTCTGCGTGCCGCCGTCTTTCACGCGAGTTGCACCCGCAGGAGAAACGGAGCCATTGCCACCTTCAACGCTGGCCGTCACCGTATGATAGGAGGGCTGCGGGTCAACAATCGACTTCGGGGCGAACGTCGCCGTCACAGTGTGATCAGACGTACCCATATCAAGCGTGCATGCGCCATCTGTAACGGCTAGTACGGTACTCCCATCCTTCACTTCTTTTAGTTCGTAGCCAGCATCGGGCGTAAGTACGAATGTTACCGTGCTGTTATCAGCGGCTTCGAACGTACCGCTAGGAGATATCGTGCCGCCCGGACCAGCCGTAGCAGTTACTTTGTGAGTATCGGGAACTGAGGGCTTCGAGTCGCCCTCTTCAAGCGCCGTGAACTCAGCATAAAGCGTGTAATCTTCCTGAACGGTTAGCGTATAAACACCATTTGTAACTTCGTCAGTAACAACCTGGGAATTGGTGCCGTTCGTTAGCGTGAGCGATTTCAGCTTTTTACCATCATTAGGTCTCACAACGAATGACTGCTCGCCGCCCATAGGCACGCGGACGTCGCCCTCGGGCGAGAGAGAGCCACCGTCGCCAGAAGAGGCGCTAATGGTGCGGTACTCGGGAGCATCAGGGTTGGTGGGCTGCTCGCTTGCAGGAACAAATTCCACCGTGAGTTCATGTCCAGTGGTTACATTCGTCAGGCGAAGGGTGCCAGAGGCTGTCACCTGTGAAGTATAATCTGTCTCGCCTTCCTTAACCGACTTAAGCACATAGCCTTCGCTCGGCGTAAAGGTAAGCAGGAGTGAACCCTTGTCGGCAACTTGCGCTGTAGCAGGTGAAACAGAACCGTTTCCGTTCGGAACTGTCGCACTTACTGTATGCATGTCCGGCACAACCGGAGGTACTTCGCCGCCCTCGGTATCGACCGCCGCAAATGTCACTTCAAGCGTCGTATTTGCGGTGATGTTGGCCAGCGTGTAAGACAAACCGGACCACGGAATCACAGTATCATTCACTATAACTTGTGTAACTTTGTAACCCGTCTCAGGAGTGAAATAGAACGTCTGGGTGCTGCCAGGGGCTACTTTGCTCTCGCCCGCAGGAGACACCGAACCCATGGTTTCATCGTTGACGGAAGTCGTAACCGTAACAGGGGTGGGAACGTCGGGGGCAGCATCACGCTCGAAGGTTGCGCGGACGGTGGTGTCTTCGGTGATGCCGAGGACACGGTAGGAGCCACCTTGAGCTTGTGAGGTTACATCAGTCTTATCCACCATTACTTGGGACAGATGCCAACCAGCATCGGGGGTGAACGTGAAGAGCATCTCTCCACCCGACACAACACGGGTCACGCCGGAGGGTGAAATGGTACCACCCGTTGACGCACTGGAAGTCACGTTGTATGTGGTTGGTACAGGAGGTACCTCCTGACCAGACTCAGGCTCGCCAAACTCAGCGGCAACAGTGACATTCTCCTTGCCCGCCGGAAGCGTGTAGGAGTTGCCAATCACCTCAACAGGTTCGCCACCCACCTTGAGACTCTTTAGCACTTTGCCAGAATCGGGAATAAGGTAGAACGTCACAGAGCGGTCGGTTGCTACGCGCACTTGGCCAGACGGCGAGATGGTGCCGAACTCATTGGATGTAGCAGTGACCGTACGATAGGTAGGCTCAACCGGCGTCGTGGCCTCAGCCTTAAAGGTAGCCTTGATAGTGGCAGCGCCCTTTACCTCAGACACCGTAACCTTGTTGTCTTTGGTCTCAATCTTTACGTTGCCGCTACCCTCGCTTGCCGTGACAGTGTTAAGCGTGTAGCCAGCTTCGGGGGTCACCGTATACGTGACGGACTCGCCGTCAATCACCTCAATATCACCAGCAGGTGAAATAGTGCCGCCTGTCTCTGCAACAGAAGTCAACTTGTGCTTCGTGATTGTAGGCGTCTGCTCACCAGCATCCGTGTTCGCCGTGCGGAATGTTACATCCACCGACACGTCGGACTTCATGGCATCCAACGTCAGCTTGGTCATTTCAGCCGTGTTTTCCGTGTAGGTGGTCGTGCCATCACCATCAGTTACGGTTACTCCGCCAACAACAAAACCTGTATTGGGATAGAAGAATACCGTCTGGGTAGCTCCGGCTGCTACGCGGGTAGTACCCAACGGAGATGCCGAACCATCAGAGCCAGCGGTCACCGTCAGGTTGTAGTAGTCGGGCTCAACAGGAGCGGCCTTCTTTTTGAACAGGGCCTGGATGGAGTGAGGCTCTTGCACGTTGTCGAAGCGGTACGATCCTGCTTTCACAGCATCGGCATTGTTCACGTCATCTATCAGCACCTGATCCAACTCATAGCCCGAGTTGGGGATGAAAGTGAAGGGCATGGAGCCGCCCTTGGCTGCCTTTATTGTGCCCGACGGCGAGATAGTACCACCGGAACCAGCCGTGGCTGTAATATCAAAGGTGTCGACAGGAGGCTGCGTCTCGCCAGAGTTCAACGAACGATACGTAACCTCAATGGTGGTGTTTTTCGTCACGGGGCCTACCGTGTAGGAGGAACCCTGCGGCGCAAATGCCGCACCGTCATCCACCTTTACCGTATTTACCACATAGCCCTCTTCGGGCAAGAACGTGAACGTCTGCGAGCTGCCAGCCTTCACGCGCGTCACGCCAGACGGCGAAATGCTGCCGCCCTTACCGCCGTCTTGAAGATCCGCCACAAAAGCGGTCACCGCGTAGTAAGTGTCTTCAGGCACCACAACACCACTGGCCTCAAACTCGGCAGTCAGGGTGTAATCGCTTTGTACGTTATCAAGAACGTACACGCCGCCAACAACCTTGCTAGCCACGTCAGACGCCGTGCCATCCTTGGGCGTCAGCGTTAGCGACTTAAGACGCATATCCTTGTCGGGGTAAATATAATAGGTCGCAGAAGAACCCTGCGTTACTGTCGTTTCAGCAGGCGAAATAGTGCCGCCCTCGCCCGCAGTCGCCGTACCGGTAAACGTCTGCTTATCAAGCTTGAACGTGACAACTACGTTGATGTTTTTGTCGACGTGTTGGAGTGTGATGGTGTTGTCATCCAGCTTGTTCTTGGCATCTGCGCCGTTCGCAGTAACGGTATCTACGACGTAGCCCTGATCAGGCGCTACCGTTATAGTCGCAGTGGCATCTTGCTTTACTGACTGAGTGTCGGGTTGTACCGTGCCGCCCCCGCCCGTTACTGATGCGTTAACGGTATAGGTGGGCACCGGAACTGGCGTGCCTTCCTTGTACTTTACGATTACTGTGGTATCAGCGGTTACCGCAGAAATTTTGTAGGAGTTGCCAATAACCTGAACCTTTTGAGCACCTTTGCCGTCGCCCAGATCAACCTTCACCTCATCGATGACATAACCATCATTAGGTGTGAAATAGATAATGGCAGGTTTGCCTTTTTCAATCTCAGTACTAACTGTATCGCCAGGTGTACCATTATCAATAGCCACCTTGCCGTTGCCAAGAAGACCACCATCAACGCTTGCACTCACCGAGAACTTGGTTTCAGGCTCAACCGGCACGGCTTCGAAGGTTGCGGAAATGGTGTGGTCAGCCTTTACCTCAGTAAACGTGTAAGTATTGCCTACAATCTGACCGGTGACATCATCAGAGTCAACCGTGAGCGACTTGAGGACGTAGCCCTCGTCAGCCCTAATCGTGAATGTAATAGAGCCGCCATCGGCTACCTTAATCTGACCATTATCATCACCACTGGGAGAAATAGAGCCATGTTCAGGCGTTTCCACCGTGATGGTGTGTTCATTTTGACTGGTGCCTTGCCATGCAATTGCAAACATACCAAGGCTCGTCGTATCGAACACAGCCTTTCCGTTTTCTACCTTAGGTGTGTACTTAGTTATTTTACCCTCACTGTCCATGCCAAAAATGACAGGATCAGTACCTTCGGGGATACCTACGGGAACCGGAATTGAGACAGCCACCTTACCCATAAACGGTGCCTGACCAGAAGTACCCGTCAAGTCGATTTGCCAAGCGTTGCCCACGATAAGACCAGCAGCCGCCTGTTGTAGAGCAGAGTATGCCGGGGATTCCGAAGCAAGCGTAGCAACGTTCAGCACAGCAAGATAATGCAAAGAACCTTTAACGGACACGTTGTCTTTGGTTCTTTCACCATCCGTGTAGTTGCTCGACACTGTCACCGTGATAGTGGTTTCAACGGATTTCTCCGTCTCGTCGGTCACTTTTATTTTGTAGACGTAAGCGTACCCATCCTTGAGCGTATCAACGTGATTCCATAAATCATATGTTGCATATGATTTATCTTTGGTGTCAGTACCCCCGTAAGTAAAGGAAATATCGTCGGTCACAGGAGCATTCAAGTCATCGGCTTTGTAAACCGTACGCGTCCAGTCATAGGTCAATGCGCCTTGACCTTTTGCCACAACCTCAAGATTGTACTTTTCGCTACTTATTTTCCCAAGCGGAGCGGCAAAATCTTCGGTCTTGGAAACCACCTCCAAGGTTTGCAGCGTTAGCACGTTAACCGTGCTGGTTGCCTGGAAGCCGTTACCGTTATCTTCAAAGCCGCCACTTCCCGATACCGATGGTTCCGGCGCTCCGGCTGCGGAAGCGGGGAGCGGCGTGTATGATATGAGCAGGCACATGCACAGCAGTGCCGCCAAAATCTTGTGAGCATACCTTCTCATAGCCTGCATCTCTACTTCCCTCTTCCTAGTTCAGTACCGAGACGGTGAGCTTGGCGGCCGCTTGGCCTACCAGCTGCTCGTCTTCTTTGTCGTGGGCGTAGAACACCGCCGTGCACGGATAGTCGCCCGCATCCAAATCGACATCGAGTTTCGCCTTTTGGATGTGGTGGTTCGGTTCAATAAGCCCCGACGTGTAAATGGTGTCGCCCGTGTCGTCGCGCGTGATTTCCACCTTCATGAGGTAGGGGTTGTTCGGCACGTTTTCTATGCGCAACTCGGCCTCGGAGGTGCCGTCCTCCAGCTGCACGGTGGAGGCAATGGAAATGTTGAACATGCCCTCCTCCACAATGCGGTCGAGCTCCGCTTGAATCTCTTCCTGCGTTTTACCTTCCAGCTGGCCTACTGCGGCGTTCGGGTCGCGGCCGGCGCCGGTTTGGGCGAACAGTGCGAATGCAAGCACCGCCGCCACAATAAGCGCCAGCACGGCCACCGCAATGGCAATGTAGAAGCTGGCTGGTTTGCGGGAAAGCGCCGCGGGCACTCCACCCGCGCCCGAGGTGGCGGCATTGCCCTTGGACGCGTTGCCTTCTGCCACCTGCGCACTTGACGTATTGTGCGAACGCACGCCGCTCGCTTTGTCTCCCGTGAGGGAATTAACAAGACCATCGGAAGATGCTCTGCGACGTGTGACAATGGATGGAGTGTCCGCGGCGCGCTGGGCGCCCGCGGAGGAACGCGACGCAGACGCCCGGCCACCACCGGGCGCACCGGCGGCAGGTGTGCGCTGGCCCTGAGGGGCGTGCGCGGAGGGCTGAGTGGCCCCCGCCTGCCGCGGCGCGTCCGTCCGCTCGCGCGGCGGCGTTGATCCGGCGCGCTCGCGCTGCGGAGTGGTACGTTCGGTGTGGCGGTCGGGTGTCTGCATGGTTGATCGTGTTCCTTCTTTAGGTAGGTCTGGTAGACGCGCCCAGCGCGCCTACCAGGTGGTTATTGCGGGTTGTACTGGGTGGGGAAACTAGGCGCCGGCTCCGCCACCACCAGCTTCATCGCCACCGGAGGCGGAGGTGTCAGCGGGAGCAGCGTCGATTGTGTAAGTAATAGTGACCGCTTCAACAGCATTCTTATCGTATGCTTGCCTTAACTTTGAGGTTTTACCTTCGAGTTTAAGAGTCAAAACACCAGGCGCAGAGGCAGATGATGCAGCGCCGATCTCCCAGTCTTTAGAAGTTGCAAAAGCTGATCCCATATCCCAAGCAGTACTTGACGCCCCAGGAGTAAGTTTCAGGCTGATATCACCAATCTTAGTTGTAGTGTCAGTGGGGTCTGCTGTACCTGAAACATTAGCATCAGTTTTTAAAACCCATCCCTCCCCCTGCTTAGCTTCCGCCTTCGTCACCTTAATCGGGAATATCGAATTGTTCTTGATGCAATAGCCATCGTCCGCTGGTTTTGGTGCTGTAATCGACCCGCCGCCCATCTTTGCAATAATGGTCGCATTTAGGGGAATAGCTGCGCTAATCTGTCCGACAATCGTCTTCACAGATACGGTAGTGCTTTGCGAGTTAACCCCAGTTGTCGAGTTGTAATCAAAATCCTCCGGGGCGGTAACAGTGCCCTCCGGATCCGCAGCGAACGCTGGCACGGTTCCCATGGCCAGCACAGCCGACAGAGCCAATGCCGCTACTGTCTTTTTCTTCATGGCTTTTCCTCCTTTTGGTTGTAGCCATTTCCTTACATTTCTTCCCTCGCGCCACCCGTGAGCGAGGGCTTGTTCGAGTCGAGGTCATTGCGTCATCAACCACCTCGATCCCGTACTTCCAGCGCTAGCATGCGCATCACCCCATCACGTTCAGGGTCACCTTCGCCGCGGCCTTGCCGGCTTCTTCATGAGATTCCGCATCGAGCGCCGTGAACGTGGCCGTGGCGGGGTACGTGCCCTGGTCGAGGTCCTTCGTCAGCGTGATGTCCTCAATGTACTGGCCCGGCTTGATGGCCTTGGTCTCGTACACCACGTCGCCCGCTTGGGCCGGGTCGTCGGTGTCGAGCGTGATGGTGACCTGCATGAGGTAGCGGTTGCCCGGCACGTTTTCGATGTAGGCTTTGCCGGGGGCCGTGCCGTTGTCGAACTGGATGACACTGGCGATGGAGATGTTGAACATGCCCTCTTCAACGATGCGGTCGAGCTCGGCCTGCATTTCCTCCGGCGTCTTGTAGGGCGCCTGGCCCTCCAGGGCGTTGGAGTCGAAGAAGCTGTCCATACCGCCGCTTGCCAACTGCCAAATGCCGAAGGCGGCCGCCACAACCACCAACACCGCCACCACGGCGATGACGATGCGCGTGGTGCGCTTCTTTTTGGCGGCTGCGGGCGCGGGGGCTTCGGCGCCGGACTCGGGGGCGGGGGCGGCGCTGGGGTCGCTGGCCTGGGCGGCCTGCGCGGCCTGGGCCTCGTCGGCGGGTTCTGCCTGAGTTTGTTGTTTCTCTTCAGTCATGCGTTGGAACATCCTCCTCTATCGGGTTCGACCTTGGGGGGTCGCTTTTCCGTGTGGTGTGGTGCGGTGGTGCGGGCTTAGCAGGTGCTGCGCGTAATGCGGGAGCGCGGGCGCGCGAGTGAGCGCGGGCGCTGGTTGCGAGCGCGGCCGGCGCCGGGAACGGCAACGGGGCTGCGGCGTAGGGCCTCTACCCAGGTTGTCCGTAGGGCAAGGGCTCTGCCCTTGCCGGCAGCTACGTTTGACCTGCCTGTTCACCAATGCCAAGCGGCAAGGGTAGAACCCTTGCCCTACGGAATACTGGCAAAGGGAGCCCTTGTTGTGGCCCCCCTCCGTTTTAGGTATGCGAACAGACCGCGGCGTTACCTTCCTGCCGCGGCGTGCCACCACCGGTTGCTCCGCGTTGGAGCGTTCCGGGTGGAGCCGATATGTCATCCCCTCACTCATAAGGTATGCCTACTGTTGCCACCGCACTCTCTTCAGCTGGAAGGAGTCCCCTCCTTTTCCCGCCTGCTTACCGTTACATGAACAGGCCGTGCGCGGGCGCGCATGTCCTGCTCTGTTCCTTTGCGAGAGACCTCGCATGGAGCCGCCGTCCGAGGCCCGAAGGCGCGAACGTTTCCAACGCCGAGGCCGCGCCCGACAGCTATTCCGTCGGGCGACAAGCCTGCGTCGTCGGATGCGACCTGATCCGACCCATTGCCACTTTCCTCGCCTCACCCGTGGAGGCGCCGCCATTTTGCTGAACGGAGGTCTGCGTTCCCGTCGCAGGGGTGCTCCGTCGCTCAGGCGCTACTCTCGGCAACCGCGCCGTCCGTGGGGGCCGGCGCACGAGCTGGGCGGGATGGCGCACGCGCGCTACCCTGCCGAACCCGGTTCGGTTTTCAAGTCGCATTCCCTGTCCCTTTTCTCCAGATGAAACGCCCTATTGGTAGCGTTGCACCCCACGAGGTATGTGCCATGAATGCGGCATATAATCGACATCTTAGCACGTCAAGCAGTTTTGTGAAGGCCAGGTGGAGGGCTGCACGGGGCCACTGAGAGGCCGTGATGTTCGGGAGATTCAACTAAAATCGCAGGTGGATTATATTCACCACTTGTGCGGTAGATATTCCACACGACCAGCCACCTTCACAGTTTCTCCATATTTTGAGCGTGGGGCGCTGGGATGTGGCAGGAGCTGAGAATGCGGGTGCATTGCCGCAGGTTGAAGGGGTATTGAGAGGGCTGGAAGTGACGCACTTGACACTGGCTCGTACGTCACGAGATCATTTCTCCCCCGCTTACCAACGCGGGCTTTTTCTTCCCAGGGGGCAGATTTTAATCTTGGTGGCGCTTAGTCCACCTATGCTACCGTTCGAAGCGATCTTGTCCGTTTTCTCGTTCGGCGCACTTAGCTCGGGCAATTGCCGCTTGATGCTTAATTTCTTGGCGAAGAGTTGATTCGACTTTGCCTATCTCGTCGTTTGAGAGCGTCTTGAAAAGAGATTCGACATGATCTGCGATGGCTTTAATCTGCTGTATGTCGCTGTCTCTTAGCATTTGTCTTCACTTATACCACTTTTTGCATTTGAACAAAATACTATCTTTGGTTTACTTTAGCATGCACGATATAATTAGATGAATTTTTCAATTCCAAAATCGTTTACATTGCTCGCACGATATCAACTGTTTTGGGCTTTGGAAATCTTTCCCGTTCTGGTGCTACCCTTCTCATCAATACTGCTGCGGCGTAAAATGTCAGTTGAGATTGGCGTAAAATGTCAGTTGGAATGGGCGTAAAATGTCAGTTGGCGGTGTTGAAAGGTTGCTTTATGGAAAGCGCGGAAACTGAAAAGCTTACCCCAGCAGGGTATTTGCCTCGCGTCATCGACGGACGATTAGAAAAGATGCTTAAATCATTCGGAGGCGTCGAGATAACCGGTGCGAAGTGGTGTGGCAAAACATGGACGGCTTTGGCACACGCAGCGAGCTTTGACACGTTGGTGTCTGAACCTACGCGGCTTGCAGCACTGACCGATCCAATGCTTGTCCTCGAAGGAGCCGAGCCGCACTTGGTTGATGAGTGGCAGGAGGTTCCTTCCATCTGGGATGCTGCGCGCAACCGTATTGACACCAACGCGAACAGGAAAGGTCAGATCATCCTCACCGGCTCATGCCAGCCCAAAGATGAAAGAATCCATCACAGTGGAACCGGCCGGATTGCGAGGCTGCGCATGCGGCCTATGTCTCTTTACGAAACTGGAGATTCTAACGGCACGGTAAGCTTAAAGGGCTTGTTTGATGGCGTATTCAATCCGACGCGCAACAAGACCGAAGTTGCCGACATAGCGAGATGGTGCTGTAGAGGAGGATGGCCATCAGTCCTGGGCATGGATGACGAATTCGCACTAGAAACACCTGTTGAATACATCAACAGCGTGCTGGAGGTGAGTATTCCGAAGCTGGAAAAAACTCCCGAAACAGCGCGACGTCTCATGAAGGCCCTCGCTATGAACGTCTCGCAGGCGGTTACCTACGAGACCCTAGCAAAAGATATGGGCTATGGAGAAGAAGAGACACCCCATCGCGTCACCGTGGAGTCGTACCTTGAGGCCTTGGAGCGCCTTTTTATTATTGAGGATCTGAAAGGGTGGGAACCGCCGCTTCGTGCAAAGACCCGTGTTCGCACGAAGCCAAAACGCTATTTCGTCGACCCCTCCCTCGCTGCGGCTTTGATCGGGGCAACACCGAGCAACCTGTTGAGAGATACGCAAACCCTTGGCTGTTTGTTTGAGCAGCTTTGCGTTCGCGATTTGCGCGTATATCTTTCATCGCTCGGTGGTGTTGGCAACCGAATGGGATACTATCGCGATGAGAAGGGGCTTGAAGCCGATGTAGTCATTGAGCTGGGCGATGGCCGCTGGGGAGCCATCGAGATTAAGCTGAGCGAGGATGCCCTTTCCGATGAGGTTTCAGCGAAGCTGCTGAGACTGAAAGAGAAGATTTCGGGGAATGCTGCGGCGCGCAATCGCCCTCCAGAGTTTTTGGCAATCGTCGTGGGAAAAGGCGATCTTGCGTATCGTCGCAAGGACGGAGTGCTGGTTGTACCGATTACAACTTTGGCACCGTAAGGTGATTGAGCGCGGAAAGCGCGGCGCGGGTGTTTGGGAGGGCTTCTACGGAGACTTCCCACTTATATATAGGTAGCGCATACTTTATAAAGTGTGACGCATTACGCGCTGGCTATTACGCCACGAGGTATTTCGCCTCCCCTGCTTTATGACGAGGGCTGACTGACTTGAAAGCATTGACTTGCAAGTGACACAACCTTCGTAGCGGAGTTAGCAGCGACGGCGCGAATCGCCTAGTCCCTTTACGGAAGCGCCGTTCGCGCGGAGTGCGAAAGCGCAGGTCATGGTTGTGTTCTCCGCCTGCGGCGGAGAGGGCGCTTCGTGAAGCGCCCCTACGTAGGTTGCCGAACATGTGAGATAGACCTACGAGTACGCGCCCTCGTCATGATGGTAGGGAGAGAGGCATCTTGTGGCTTAATTAGTAGCGCGGAGTGCGTCGCGCTTTTGTGCGACGTGGCTCCCCTTGCCGGGTGGGTGACGGCAAGGGGAGGTTTGCTTGGCGGGTTCGCTTGGTTGGGCGGGTCTCACTTATTACATAGGTCTCACTTGGAAGGTGAGGCGGGCTAGGTCGGTTATGAGGCCGTCGCCTACGTAGGTGTAGGTGGCTTCAGGTGGGGCGTTCATCTGGATAAACAGGTTCAACGTGCCAGGAGCGCTGGCGCTGGTGGATGCGGGAAGCGTGAAGCCGGTGGGCTTTTCGGTTCCGAAAGTCAGCGACGTTGAGGTGTCGGGGTCGGTGGCGTCTCTCACCACTATTTTTGTTTTGTCAAGCGAGACAGCGTCAATCAGTTGTTCGGCGGCACCCATTTTGGTGCATGAGATTGTGCTTACCGCAAGCGGCACGGCGGAGTATGACTTCACCTGCGCAAGCGCGGGCTGGATGGCGCCTGAGGCATCCAGCACCATGACCGCAGAGGTGGGCGCGTCAAAGCTGATACGCATCACCAGCTTGCCGTAGAGTACCGTATCAGCCGACACCGAGGCTGAGCCATCGGCATCGAAGATGAAGCGTATGGTGCACTCGGGGTCCTTGTACCAACCGTCGAAGCCGTAGCCGTAGGGCACAGGAGCAGCCGGTGCGCGGAAAGTGCCGGTGGCGTCTGTGACTATCGTGGTAAAGTCATCCCAGTTCAGAATTGGGCTTGCAACCTCATCGGCCGACACCACGCGCGTCTTGAATGACACTTTCTTGAACCCCTCGGGCAGCGAATCATTTTTGCTCACAAGCTTGCGGTGGTGCTTTTGCAGCCAGTATTCTGACGTCGCAGCCGCATCGCTTCCGGCAACAACCGAGAGGGATGTCAAGTCATCACCGGCGTAATAAGTTGTGAGTGGAGTGCTAGCCGTAAAATTATTCGTCGTAAATATTGGCTTAGCGGGATCAACTTTATCTTCAAGCCCAGTAAGCACAAAAGAAGATGGCAGTGAAGTAAGGCTGTAACAGTCCTTAAATAGGTGTGAAACATTAGTCAACACAGAAGGATTTTCAAATTTGAAACCCTCAGGCAAAGACGAAAGCGACCTGCAATGTTCGAACATACTTGCAGCATTTTGCATCGACCCTGGAATCTTGAAAGACGATGGAAGGGAGGCAAGAGACGAGCACGCATAAAACAGACCGGGGGCTTCCGTGGCATTTTCCGGAATCTTAAAGCTTTCTGGTAAACTTTTCAGGCTAAGACAGTTGCTCAGCATCCAACCAACATCGGTTACTGCTTCTGGAATAGCAAAGCCAGCAGGAAGTGACTCGATTCCGCTAAACTCTAGCATGGCATAAACGCTATTCACAGAAGTAGGGAGAGTAAAGTCAGATGGAAGCTGCTTGAGGCTTGCACAATGGCGAAACATGCTTCGAAGGTTCTCAGCGCCGTCAGGGATAGCGAAATCAGAGGGAAGAGTCGCGAGCGCAGAGCAGTTGTGAAACATTCTCCAGAGGTCCTTAGTTCCTTCCGGAATAAAGATTCCCTCCGCATCGACAAGCTGGGGCATCTCGCAGAACCAGGCCATCAAGCTGGTGGTTTTTATATTCTCATCCATTACAACCCTTTTAACCGAAGAGCGCACGGGTCCCCAGTAGTTAAAAAGCCACACATCGTTATCAGTGGAGGTCCACAAAGAAGCGATAGTCTCCCCCGGAGCACACCAGATGGACAGCGTGCCGTCGGTGGTGAGGCGCCAGCCGGCAACTGCGGGGTCGGCGTTGGTGGCGTTGCTTTCGGTAGGCAGCGGACCGGAAGCGGTCGCGTAGGAACCGTAGAGCGCGTACGGCTCTGTGGTCACGCCGTTCTCGACGAGGCTCTTCGTGAAGTCGAACAGCTTGGTGCAGGTGGGATCGGTGTACCAGCCGAGGAAGACCCGATCAATGCGATAGGGTGCCTCGTGTGGCGCAAGCATGCCGCCCGCGTTCGCTATGGGAACAAGATAGGGATTATTCATGTCGTAAGTGCCCGTGACCTCATCCGGCAGCAACAGCTTCACCTGCGGGCGATCGGCAGGCAAGCTTGTCGTAGACAACAAGTTGCGATGCATGAGAGTTTTCCAATAATTGTCTTTCGTATAGCCTTGCGGAATGAGCGCGTTCACATCATCGGAATAGTAAGTGTCAAGTGGCGCTTCGGCCGTATAAGTTGTAAACGCGAACATGGTACTCAGGCCCTCAGCCACGACACTTTCCCCAGAAGCCGTGGCACTGAACAGGTCAAGCTTCAACGAAGCAGGCAGCGAAACGAGCGATGGGCAGTCATAGAACATTCTACTCACAACGATATTTGCACGTTTGCCTGTCTCGTCAAGGTCAAAACCAAAACCTTCAGGCAGCGTCGTCAACGCTGAACACCCGCAAAACATCCGCGTAGCTTCCGTGACCGTAGAAGGAATGGAGAATCCAGTCGGGAGAGCAGTGAGCAACGTACACCCGTGAAACATATATCGACAGGCTTCCGTACCCTCAGGCAGAACAAATCCATCAGGCAATGTCTTCAAATTCTTGCAGTCCTTGAATAACCACGACGCATCGACCACCGTATCAGGAGTAAGCAGGCGGAATCCTTCGGGCAGTAGCGAGAGAGCAGTACCTTCAAGCATTGCTCCAAGGTTTGTCGCTGAACTTGGGATAAAGAACGTGTCAGGCTGCTTCTCCAGCGAGTAGCAGAACCTAAAGGTTCGGAAAAAGGAATCCAACTTACCCGACGTTGGAATGACCAGGTCATTCGGCAGGTTCTTCAAATTGTCGCAGAAATCAAACAGGGAACAAAGACTGACCGTGTTTTCAGGGATAATGAAGTCAGCCGTGACGAGGTTGCGCATGTTGCCAAACCACGACTGCATATCAGTTGCCAGCACATCGCTTTCCATGACAATGCAGGTGATATCTTGTCGATAGGGGCCCCAGAAGCCAACAGACCAATAAGCGTCAACATCCACCCTGTCGTTGTAAATATCCCAACCAAGGTCACCGATGGATGCGCCGCCCTCACAACCGACATAGAGCGTTTTATCGTTGGTAATGTACCACCAGGCCGTGCCCTGCCCGTTTTCCACCGGCAGGTAGCCTTCCTCCCCTTCTGACTTGTACTTGCCACCATGGGTTATGCGCTTGCCGTAGACGGTGACGTCACTGGTGGCGGGGATGGCGAAGTTGAAGGGCTCAAGGCAGTCGGGGTCAGAGGACCAGCCAGTGAAGCCGGATTCGGATTGCAGTTCGGCCAGTCGTGGCACGGTGCCAGCGGCATCCGTGAGCACGGTGGCGTAGGTTTTCCAGGTGCCGTCGTCGTTCGCCAACTTGTAGGTTACTTTGTGGCCGCGGCCAGCGGGGTCGGTGATGAGCACGCGGTTTTGACTCGCCCAGTCGAAGGCGAGCACGGCCTCGTTGGTACCCGAATAGTACGTGGGCAGCGGCGTTGTGGTAGTTGCGGGGTCAACGTAGAAGGGATGGTATTTACCCTTGTCCCCCGACTGACCCCCGAGTACCGCATCGGCCGCCAAGTTTGCCGGGAAATTGAAGCTTTCCGGGAAGTACGTGAGCTTGTTGCAACCAAAGAACAGACCATTCATACCCAGCATAGAATCGCTTGCATCAATATCATCAGGCACCGAAAAACCCTCCGGCAAGGCCGTGAGCTGCGAACATCCATAGAACATACCCGTTGCATCCACTCCTCCGGAAGGAATAGTAAACCCAGCCGGAAGCGACACAAGAGATGACCCCTGGAAAAGATAGCGCGCATTCTCAATGCCCTGCGGCAGCAAGAACCCATCGGGAACGTTTTGAATCTGAGTATTCTTCAGCAGACAGCGCGCCGACTTCAATGTGGAGGGTAGCTTGAAGCTTGACGGCAGCGAAGTAAGCCCACTGCCTGAGAACAGATAGGCGGCATTCTTTGCACCTTCGGCAAGCGTCAAGTCTTCCGGAAGAGAGGTGAGCAGTTGCGTATTTTCAAACATGCCGAATAAGCCAGTAGCACTTTTCGGAATGTGCACTTGCGAAGCATCGGTTAGTTTTACCATGTTCCGGAACCAGAAGTCACACACCTCGGCATCGAGCGATGGCTGCATAGCAATGGCCGTTATCGTCGTGCGGTAAGGATACCAACGCGGATTGCTTTCAAGATCCCACACTTCATCAGTAATGTACCATCCGAAGTCGGCTACCTTGCCGGTGCCTCGCAGATAGAGGGTGGTTTTGTCGCCGTCTTTTCCGATGGACCACCAGGCAGTACCCTGGTTGTCTACCGTGGGCAGGATGCCTGAGCTGGTGGCGGTATTGCCTGTGGCTGCAGCGGCGTAGCGGCCGTAGAGTTGGTAGGTGCCGTCGGCGGCTGCTTCGACGCCGTTGTCAGCCAGCGACTTGCCGAAGTCGTAGCGCTGCGTGCAGTTCTGGTCGGTGTACCAGAGTGTGAATACGTGGCCCGCGCGCACAGGAGCGGCAGGTTCGGGCATGAGACCAGTTTTAGCGTTCGGCACAAAGGCGGTAACGGTTTCCCATTGATCCGCAGCTGTTGTTGAGGGCACTTGGAACTGCACCTGGCCCGCCGTACTGGGCGTAACAAAGCTGCGATTTTGGGCAGTCCACCAGGCAGTTCCCTTCCCAGTGAGCGCAGTGTCGACGCCAGCATAATAGAGCGGAAGCGGCGAAGTACTCGTCACGCGGAACATGTTGTCTGCCGTGGCCGTCTCCGGCATGGTGAAGTTTTTGGGCAGAGTCATCAGCCGCGGACAATCAGAGAACATAGCCTGAATGTTTATGCTGGTAGCTTCTTTGGGAATGGCAAAAGCATCTGGCAAACTTTCAAGAGAGGTGCACCCAGCACACAAAGATGAAGCATTCGTCACTGTTTTGGGAATGCTCAACCCCACAGGCAGCGACTCAAGCTTTGGACAGTTCGCGAACATGCCTTGCATAACAGTGAGTCGAGAGTTCGTAGGAATAGTAAAGCCTGTTGGTAGCGATGTAAGCTCCGTGCAGCCATTGAACATGTTGGCGGCGTCCGTCACGCTGGCAGGAAGCGTAAGACCAGCGGGAAGCGAAGTAATCTTTGGACACGTGTCGAACAGGCGATTTGCTGAAGCGACACCCTCAGGGATATACATACCGGACACGTCTTCCAGGTTGCCCATCCGCCCAAACCACTGGGCCATGCTTTCGGCCTTGAGACCCTCAGACATAACAACTTTGGTGACGAGTGGGCGCACATCTCCCCAGTAGCCGTTCCATTTTTCGTTGCCATCAGTGCTGCACCAGCCCAGGTCTTTGATGACGCGACCAGGAGTGCAGGTGATAGTGAGGACGCCGTTTTCAAGTTTCCAGGAAGCCTGCGATTCAACCGACGTAGCCGTGCTGGGGTCAGCACCTTCGGCGAAGCTGGGTAGCGCGCCATGCGAGGGCGCGACGGTTACCGTGGTTTCAGACGTAGCAAGAACCGTTCCAGCCGGGTCACTGCTGGGACCGGTATACACCATGCTTGCGGTAGCGGTGAAGCTGCCCGACGCACCAGCCTTGCCTGCAATCGTGAGCGTGCGACCAGCGTCGCTGGTTGAAGGCGTGCGGGTGGCAAGCGCATCAGCGCCCTCCGAGAACGTCCAGCGCACTTCAATATTACTCGCGAACTGGGAACCCACGGGAATTGAGAGGTTCGTGGACAGCGTTGCTGCTCCCCCGTCGTTGAGCACGCTAAACGAGGCAGGAAGGCCTACATCATGCTTGATAATCGTGCCTTCATTACCCTGCCAAAGAGTTGGGTCGCTACAATAAACCGAGACATCACCGTCGGGTGTTGTCAAAACACTACTATCAAGCTGTATATCGCTTGCAGGGGGCAGACAGAGAATTTCGCTTCCGTGAAAAACTCTGAATGCATTACGATCGAGCAGTTTTATGCTTGACGGGATTACCAATCCCTGAATTCCTGGTCTATCTTTAATGGCACTCCGCTTAATTGTTTCAACGCCACTGGGTACCTCAAAAATAGTGCTTCTCACAGTACCCAAGTCGACGAGACTTTTTCCATCTGCGCTATACAACGCCCCATCAATAAGTTTATAGGGGAGATTTTCACCTAGCTCTATAGTCTCAAGACTTGGACAAGCAACAAACGGGGCATTCAGATAAGGTTTACCAGCAGCTTCGCCCTTGAGCGAACTGGGAAAAGTCACTCTACGAAGGTTGTCGCACATCTCAAAACAGAGCTCGCCGATGTATTCAACTGAATTAGGTATTACCAACTCTTGCAGGTTATCACAATCGCGAAAAACCGATGACTTTAACTGGGTTACGCCTGGCATGATAGGCGTTTCAGACAACCCAGTTTGATTGAATGCCCTTGTTTCAATGATCTTGATAGTTTCCGGAAGTTCAATTCGCAGCAAATCGCGGCAAGCGTTGAAGCCACTTGCAGTAACGCTTGTAACCGTATAATCAATACCATTATTTATCACCTGACGAGGCACAACAATAGCCCCAGCAGGCCTTTTAGCAATGACGGTAGATGCACCAACGGATACTTCATACGAACCAGTACCCTCGTCAGCTTTAGTGACAGTATATTTGAGCCAGGTGCCGTCTTTGCCTTGCTCGAAGTAGTCGGTGGCGGCTAAGGGCGTTATGTCGTTGGTTGCTTGTGCAGGTGCGGGTGTT
Organism: Gordonibacter faecis; assembly: GCF_030077735.1. NCBI lineage: Bacteria > Bacillati > Actinomycetota > Coriobacteriia > Eggerthellales > Eggerthellaceae > Gordonibacter > Gordonibacter faecis. The sequence goes on from NZ_JASJEU010000020.1 coordinate 148,365, forward strand.
TGCTGCTCAAAGGTGGTACCGAGCAGTGGGTTAGATGAGGTAGCTGAGAGGTTCATGGTGCCGGTAAGCATTTGGGGAGTTACGGCAACCTCGGTAGTGGAAGCTAAGGATTGGTTGGTGGACTGTTCGAGTAGTTCAGTTGAGACGATGTTGGAGGTCTCCGAGGGAGTGGAGGCTTGCTCACCCGCTGGGTTCTCGGAGGCGGGGACTGTTACTTCAACGGTGCGAGTAGCGCGCGCGAGTTCGTGGCCTTCGAGGGTGAGGGTTGCGGTGACCTCGGAGGTGCCTTCGGCTTTGGCGGTGGTGGTGCCTTGCTCGTCAACCGAGAGGGGCTTGGCGGCGTAGGAGAAGGAAAGCTCCACGGGACTCGGAGCTTCACAGGTGCCACCTTCGAAGAGGTTGGCTTGCTGGCCTACTTCGAGACTGAGGGGTTCTTCGGGAAGAGTCAGACCATAGGGAAGCAAATGGTTATTATTGGCGAGGAGGCCCAGGTTCCAAGAGTAGAACGCGAGTTGGCTGTCGCCGCTCGGGATCTCTCCACTCGCTTCGCTCGGTCGAGATGACAAACTGGGGCAATATACAGACAAGTTGGCGCAGCCTGCCAAGGCGTCGTCGGCTACTTGCGGGGTGCCGAGAGCAACGATACGAGTCAGGGACTCACAGGAAGCGAAGGCGCGAGAACCGATTGATTGGACACTCGCGGGGAGCCAGATGTCTGTGAGACTTGTGGCTTCGAAGGCACGCTCGCCTACCTCGTGCAGATTCGCGAGGAGTTGAATGTCAGCGAGGTTCGCACAGCCGGCGAAGGCAGCTTCACTGATGGAGGTCACGGTAGCTGGGAGGGTCACACTTTTGAGCGTGCCGCGGTTCGCGAAGGCGTTCGCGGCGATGGTGCTCACGCGGTACGACACGCCGTTGATCTCGGCGGATGCGGGGATCTCGAGGTCAGCAGCGGGATCTTCTGCACCTTCCCAGGTGACTGTGAGGGTGTAGTCGTTGAGAAGCGTGAACACGAGACCGCTTGCGGCTTCTGCGTCGGCTTCCGGACGCGTTGTTGCGCCGGGTTCGGCAGGCTCGGCAAAGTGTTGGAAGCCAGCTTGCTCCCAGATAGCTTTACTCTCCCCTGCTGGGAGTGCCACTACAGCGGAGGCTTTGACTTCTTCGGTGAAGGCCGTCGGGTTGATCTCACGCACGTTCCCAAGCGTGGTGATTGCGGTCAGGTCTTTGCAGCCAGCGAGAGCATACTCGCCGATGGTTTCCGTTTCAGCAGGTAGCACGACGGCATTCCCGATAGCCGGCGGGCAAGAAACGAGGGCCTTCAAGTCTTTAGTGAACAGCATCCCGCCCTGCGTAATGAATGCGGCGCTGCCATCCCCGGCAGTGAGTGAGGAGCCCATAAGATAGCATCGGGACAATGCCTGGGCGGGAACAGTAGTAGTAGAACCGGGGATGTTGGCAGCACCCTCCATGCCCTCGGGAATGAGCAGGAGACGCGTATAGTCTTTGGTGAAGAGCATGCCATCGTGCGAGGTGAAAGCCGCGTTTTTGGCGCTCACAGTGATTGATTTGAGAGAGGTGCAACCCATGAGGGCATCGGGGTCTACCTCGCGCAGGGTTGCAGGAAGCGACACGGAAGTGAGTTCCGAACACTTCGCGAACACATTCTTCGCGATGGCAGTTACCTCGTAGGTGGTGGTACCACTGGTCACAGAGGCAGGCACCGACAGGTCACCCTTCGGCGGTGTTGCAGCCGAACCCACAAGGGTTGCCGTCTTGGAAGTATCATCAATTTCGAAAACAAGGCCATCGCCCACGATGGAGACAGCGCCCGCGTCTGAGGGCAACACGACCGTGCCTGCTACCTGGCCGGACACATCAGAAGAACCCGCAACCTGTGCAGGAGCACTTTCGTTTTCGTTTTCGTTGGAAGATTGGTCGAGTGGGACCTGTTGGGAGAACTGAGCGGTATTGCCGCCCGCGTTCGAAGATTCAGTAACTCCCTCAGCGCCTGGAGCGCGAGAGGTTTCCGGGGCTATAGGCTCAGAAAGCCCCCCCCCCCCGGAGGTTTTCGGATGTTGTGTCTGCGAATGCAGGCAGAGTACCGGTCGTCAGGGCACACGCAAGCGTCACTGCGCACGCAGCCCTGCCGAGCCGTACAGCTCGACGGTTACAATTCATTCCCTTGTCCCTTTACTCCAAAAGCCAGTGCATTTCCCGATGCACATACCCCACAAATGCGGGATATATTCGGCATAGTAGCACGCGACGAGGGATTGTGAAGGGCCGCAGACCTCGCCCAACACAAGGAGAACCCAAGAACAAGGAATTGATAATCGCAGGTAGAACACACCTCGCAAGCACAAACGAGATAATTGTTGAAAGCTTATACAATTTCACAATTTCTTCACAAGAGCCACCCTTTATCTTCAGCTTTTGCCGCACTGGTCAAACGCCTGAAGATTGCGGTATGGCGACGGGTGGGTTGCGGTTTTGTGTGGGGAGGCTTGCTGCGCGCGGGCGACCTACAATGGGGGGACTGCGGAGGTTCGCTTGATGGGCGGCCTCCCCTGCCCTCCCCCAAACAAAGGAGTTGCCATGAAGGGAAATCCGGAACTTATTAACACGCTGAACAGCCTGCTTGCCGGCGAACTTTCCGCCATCAACCAGTACATGGTGCACGCGGAGATGTGCGAAGACTGGGGCTACACCAAGTTGCACAACCTGGTTGAGAAGCGCGCCATCACCGAGATGAAGCACGCCGAAAAGCTGATCGAGCGCATTTTGTTCCTGGAGGGCACGCCCATTGTGTCGCACCTGAACGACATTCACATTGGCGCCACCATCCCCCAGCAGGTGGACAACGACCACGCGGACGAACTCGACACGGTGAGAGATTACAATGAGGCCATCGTGCTGGCCGGCGAGGTGTTAGATTACGCGACGCGCGACATCCTCACTGAGATCTTGCAGGACGAGGATCGCCACGTCGATGAGCTGGAAGAACTGCAAGATCAGATAGAGCAGATGACGCTCCAGGTGTTCCTCTCCACGCAGAACTAACGCGCTTCCCCCGCCTTTAGGGATACTGCATCAAAGGTTCCCTTATAGGTATGCTGAGCCGCAAGGACTCTGCCCTTGCGGCTCAGATTTAGTAAACTTGCACGTCAAACGTGCTTGTCGAGGCGAAGCGCGAAAACCCAGGTCAACCAAGGTGCTCCGCCTGCGGCGGAGAGGGCGCTTCGTGAAGCGCCCCTACGTTGATTATCTTTTTAGTTAGGTTTATTGTACATGCAAGCGCCCTCGCCATAGTGAAAGGGAGGGCAACCCCTCGTGGCGTATTCGTTTGCGCGAAGCGCGTCACACTTTTGTGAAGCGGGAGTGTGGCAGTCAGCTTACTGGCGTTCCCAGAGTCCTGTCTTGCCGCCGTCCTTCTTCAGCAGGCGCACGTCGGTGATTTCCATGCCGCGGTCGACCGCCTTGCACATGTCGTACACCGTGAGGCAGGCCACGCTTGCGGCCGTGAGGGCCTCCATCTCGATGCCCGTCTTCCCGGTAACGCCGCAGGTGGTGGTCACATGAATACCCACACGGCCGTCTTCGCGCTCACCTGCGGTGACGGGCGTGCACTCCACCTTCGCCTTCGTGATGTTCAGCGGGTGGCACATGGGAATGAGGGTGCTCGTCTGCTTCGCGGCCATCACGCCGGCCACGCGCGCGCACGCCAGCACGTCGCCCTTGGCGGCTGTGCCGTCCACAATGAGGGCAAGCGTCTCCGGCATCATGGAGATGAAGCCTTCGGCTACTGCCACGCGCTCAGTGTCGGCCTTCTGTGACACATCCACCATGCGCACGTCACCCTTCTCGTCAATATGGGTGAGATTCTGCTCGTCAGACATGGGTTTTCTTCCTTTCAAAAAAACTAACTCATTGGTAGTACGCAATATCCCGACTAATCATGTCATCCTGAGCGGAGCGCCGCAAGGCGCGGAGTCGAAGGATCCCGTGTGGCGCCAGCCGTACCGTTTCTTGCTATCGCCGCGCGGGATCCTTCGACTCCGCGCTACGCGCTCCGCTCAGGATGACAACCAGGAGACTTTCGACCTACCCACCAATCTGGGACATGCCGCGTTCGGTGCCTACTTTGTCGTGGTGTTCGTCGGGCTTGGCACCGAGGGCGCGGGCGAACACGGTGCGTGCGGCGTCCTCGTCGTCTGCGCGCAGGGCCGAGCGCAGGTCGAATTCCTCATCCGAGAACAGGCACGGACGCAGCTTGCCGTCGGCCGTGAGGCGCAGACGGTTGCACTCGCCGCAGAAGTGGCGCGACAGCGGCGAGATGAAGCCCACCGTTCCCTGCGCGCCCGGGAACTGGAAGTAGCGCGCCGGGCCCCACCCCAGCGGCTTGCCCTCGCCGGCGGGCACCAGTTCAGGCATGCCTTCCGCACGTGCGCGCTCGTTGATGATTTCGAACAGCTCTTCGCTTGGGACGACGTCTTCCTTACCCCAGCCGCAGCCGTGGCTGCCGGAACTTTCGCCCACGGGCATGTACTCGATAAACCGCACATGCAGCGGCCGATCCACCGACAGCCGCGCGAATGCGAGGTAGTCCTGGTTCAGGCTGCGCACGGCCACCGCGTTGATCTTCACCGGGTTGAAGCCGGCCGCAAGCGCCGCGTCGATGCCGTCGAGCGTCTGCTGTAGCTCGCCGCGCCGCGTGATGTACTTGAACTGGTCAGGGTCGAGCGTGTCCAGCGAAATGTTCACGCGCGAAAGCCCCGCCTGCTTGAGGTCGTCGGCCATTTTCGGCAGCAGCACGCCGTTGGTGGTCATAGACACGTTCTCGATGCCGGGCGTGTCGGCGATGGCGCGCACGAGGTCCACCACACCCAGGCGCACCAGCGGCTCGCCGCCGGTCAGGCGGATGCTGCGGATGCCCATGGAGGCCGCGACGCGCACGGCCCGCTCAATTTCCTCGATGCGCAGAATGTCCTCATGCGCGAGCGCCTGAACTCCCTCTTCCGGCATGCAGTAGATGCAGCGGAAATTGCACCGGTCGGTGAGCGATATCCTCAAATAGTCGATAGTACGACCATGACTGTCTTTCATAACGGCCGTGCTCCCTTCTCGTCTGAGAATAGTATAGGGCATACGCCCCAGGTTGCGGCGCACAATTTGCGTGTGGCTGCGCAAGCAGGTTTTATGCTGATGTCACAGGGGTCTGTTATAAAACTTTGCTTTTTGCTCTATTGCCTGGGTTTATAACATATATGGTTCGTAGCTGAGGATGCCGAAACAGGCGCTTTCCTCTAGCGCGACACCAGATACACCTTATCCGGAGGAATGCGAACCCAAAGTTCTTCCCCTTCGTAGGGAAGCTCTTCCAGCGAGGTTTTCAGCTTGTCGACGCGCCAGAACAGGTGCTGGTGGAGGTACTTCATCTCATCCTCGTCGGCGCCCACTGTGGGGGCCTCGTCTTGCGCGCGATCGAGAAAGCCCAGCAACACGGTGCGGTCGAACCGCGAGTCGCTCACGCGGTCCACGCGCACACGGTAAACGTTGGTTCCGGGCCCGTCAGCGCGCTCCAAGAAGAACGCGCGCACGCCCAAGTGCGTGACGCCGGTGTCCACGACAGCGGAAGTCTCCAGGTCAACGCCCCACTTCGGCAGCCGCACATGGTGGTCGTCCAACCGCGTTGCCGGCGTGGCGTTCTTACACCCCGACAGCTTCACGCCTGCAAGCGACTGGGGTCTATTCACTAAATCGTCGCCCGTCCCAGTTTCCATAATGTGCCCCGCCTCCACCACCGCAATGCGGTCGCAAAAGCGCAGCGCCTCGTCGATGTCATGACTCACGTACAGAATAGTGCCGTCATAGGCGTCAAACAGGCTGACGAGGTTCTGCTCCAGCACGCCCTTCAAGTGTGCATCAAGCGCGCTAAACGGCTCATCCAGCATAAGAATACCCGGCCGCGCCGCCAACATACGCGCAAGCGCCACCCGCTGCTGCTGCCCGCCCGAAAGCTGCGCCGGATAGCGCTTGTCAAACCCCTCCAAGCCAAAGCGCTTCAGCTCAGTCGACACAATAAGGTCGCGCTCCCCCTTCGCCACGTCACGCCCAATACCCGCCCCCACATTCTCCGCAACAGTCAGGTTCGGGAACAACATGTAATTCTGAAAGAGAAGCGCCGTCTTACGCTGCTGAGGCTTCAGGTTAATCTTGCGCTCCGAGTCAAAAAACACCTGCCCATTCACCACAATACGCCCCTCATCAGGCGTCTCAATCCCCGCAATGCAGCGCATAGTAAGACTTTTCCCACACCCCGAAGCACCGAGGAACCCCAGCGTCTCATCCCCCGCCTCAAACGCCACATCAAGCGTAAACGCGGGGTACTTCTTCTTTATACTAACCTCAAGACTCACAAATAACTCCTACCTCACAGGTCGAATCCCCCCACCCAGCCGACCGAATACCGCCGCCTTCAAGCACGTTAGCCTCACGGAGCGAGGGTGGGAGTGCCCACCAAGCGAGTTCCGCAGCGCAGCGAGGACTGTCTGAGCGACTGGGCACTCCCCCCCTCGCTCACGATACACTCATGAAGCGCGGCGGCGGTACTTCGTCGTGCGCCTACTCCAGAGGTTGATAAACAGAATAACAATAAAGCTAAACACCATGATGACGCCCGTCCAAAACAGCGCCACATCGGTATTCCCGCTCATCCACTCGAAGTAAATGGCGATGGGAATGGTACGCGTAATACCTAGATAGTTGCCCGCCAGAAACAGCGTCGCGCCAAATTCGCCAAGCGCGCGGGCGAACGAGAGCACCGTGCCCGCCGCGATGGACGACCACGACAGCGGCAGCATCAGCTTGAAGAATATCTTCACGTTCGACCAGCCCAGCGTGCGAGCCGCGTCCAGCATGTTCGGGTCGAGATTCTCGAAGGCGCCGCGCGCGCTGCGATACATGAGCGGAAACGCCACCACCACAGCCGCAATGACCGTGGCTTCCCAGCTGAACACCAGCGGCCGCCCAATATCGTTGAAGAACTGGCCAAACGCCGTATTCTTCCCCAGCAGTAGCAGCAAAAGGAAGCCGCACACGGTCGGCGGAAGCACCATGGGGATGGTGAAAATGGAATCCGCGATGTCTTGCGCCCGCGCGGGGATGCGCAGGCTGAAGTACGCAGCCAAAAGGCCTAACAGGAAGATGAAGATGATGGCCGTACCCGTGGTTTTGAGCGTGACCCACAGCGGGCTCATGTCGATGCCGCTTACGAACGCGACCAGCGCGTCGAAGCCTGTGGGAGCGCCGATTACTTCCACGTCGGCCGCCGGCAAAAGCTGCGCGGCGTCGGCGTGCGACAGCTTCACGTACGCCGGGTTGCTGGGGTTGGTGACGTCCGAGCCATCGGCACCCACCACGCAGGCGTAGTACTGGCCGTCTTTCAGCTCCTGGTCGAACTTGTACACGACGCCGCCCTGCTCCACCGTGGGCGAGCCCGTGAACAGCCACTCCCCTTCTCGGGACAGTGTGGCGCCGCCCTTGGCGTTCGCGGCATCCAGGGCCACCAGCAAGCGCTTGAGGAAGGCGCGGTCTTCCGACGAACCCGCGTCAAACCCCACAGCCTCGGCCGCCTGGGGCGGCACGTACGCCACCACCAGCTGGTCGGTGACAATGACCGCCAGGCTGCCCGGTTCGTTCGACACGTAGTAGCGATAGCCCGCGTAGGTGCCATCGACCTCGCTGTTTGCGCCCACTTGCGAGCGCGAAAAGGCCGAAAGCGCGAAGGGCGAGCCCGCAAGAGACGCGGACTCGCCGTCAGCCGCCACCTCTACGGCGTCATCGGCAGCCGTGGCGTTTTGCGCCGCGGCAGGCGTGTCGGGAGCGCCTGCGCCTGCCCCCGCAGCCGCGTTCGGCACATCAACGTCCCCCTCGTCAGCACCATCCGCAAACGCAGCAGCGGGAAACAGCGCCATCATCAGCGCAAACGCTACCAGCATTGCTCCCCAAAGTCGTCTCTTCTCCATACCCATCCTTCAACGTGGAAAAGGATGGGCGGCCCCTCCCGCCCATCCTTTGGCATGCAATTCTTACGTGCGTCCTTACGGTACCACGTCAGCGCCGGTTAGGCGACCAGTTCAAAGCCCCATTCCTGCCACGTCTTCAGCGCCGCAGGATCGGTGGTGGCCCAATCGAGGAATTCCTGGGCAGCTTCTGCCTGCTCGGAATCGGCGCAGAGGGCCGCCGGGTACACGATGTTTTTGTGCGCGTCGGCCGGCACCACGCCGATCACCTTCACGCCGCCGAAGCGGTACACGTCAGAGCTGTACACAAACGCCACGTCAACCGCGCCGGACTGCGCCTGCTTACATACATTGCCCACCGAGGACTGCAAATTTACCTTGCCAGCGAGCGGCGTGCCGTCGTAGGTTCCATCGGTACCGGCGCTATCCTTGCCGGTTTTGCCGGAAGCGTCCGTGAAGCAGCCGACTGTAGAAAGCGCCTGATTAGCGTAGTTGCCGGCGGGCACGGAAGCATCGCCAACAGCCACGCTGTAGTTGCCGGTGGCAACATCTTCCAGCGTGAAGTTCTGGTCGGCGTAGGTGGTGGCCAGCTCAGAATTCTCGCCCGCCACGATGACCAGGTCGTTCTTGAACATGTCGAAGCGCGTGGCCTCATCCACGTAGCCCTTCTCAACCGCGTCGTCCATCTTGCCCTTCGAGGCACTGATCAGCACATCCGCATACGCGCCGGCCGCCAGCTGCTCGTTGAGTTCGCCGGAGGACAGGTACTGCGTGTCTTTGAACGTGACCCAGCTGTGATCTTGCGCGTAGAGTTCCTGCACGGCGTCCATGGCCTTCGAAAGCGAGTTCGCGGCGAACAGTTGCAGTTCAACGGCTTCGTGCTGCTCGGTAGCCTCTTGCGACGGCTGCGGTTCGTCGGTCGTTTTCTGATCGGTGCCGGACGAGCAGCCGAACAGGGCAAACGCCCCCACCAGAGCCAATGCGCAGGCAGATGCGAGCGCAACGCGGAGATGCTTTTTCATGTCAGTTTCCTTCCCTGGTTCTCCTTCTGGGCCCACGCGATGCCGCGTATCCCCTGCTGTTGCGCGCGGCGTATGGGCTGCTGCTATATTATTCTTTTCACAGTATATAGTCAATCGCAAATATCCACTTTAGGGAAGAATTAAAACGGGACTGCAACGAAAGCCCCCACCTGCCAGGTGGAACGTAGGGCAAGGGCTCTGCCCTTGCCGACAACTATATATGACCTGTCAGGTTTGTTTTACTGAGCGGCAAGGGCAGAGCCCTTGCCCTACGGAATACTTCGAAGAATACCGGAAAGGTGTCAGTCCGCAAGGTTCACGACGCGGGTGGCGATGCGCTGGGTGAGGGCCGGGGAGTGGGAGACGAATACGAGGCCGACGTTGCGGCGTTCGGTCTCGGCAACGAGGAAACGCCAGATCTGGGCCTGCGTGACCGCGTCAAGCATGGTGGATATCTCGTCGGCCACAAGGTAGCGTGGATTCGCCGCCAGCGCGCGGGCGATGCAGAAGCGCTGCAGCTCGCCGCCGGAAAGCTCATGGGGATAACGGCGCAACCACTTTCGCTGAATCCCCAGGTCATCAAGCAGCTGCTCGGGCACCTCGCCCGCCTCAGCGAGCGTCTTCTCCATCCGCATCCGCGGATCAACCGCCGCCTCCGGATGCTGCAGAATGAGTTGCACCGGACACACCCCGCGCGCAGGCAGCGGCTCGCCGTCGACGAGGATCTCGCCCTTGAGCGGCCGCTCAAACCCCGCAAGCAACCGACAAAGCGTCGTCTTCCCAAACCCCGAAGGCGCCACCAAAGCCACCCGCTCATCAGGCCCAACAACCAAGCTAAAGTCCCGATACAGAGGCTCCACAGCCCCCGGATACCCATAGGTTATGTCGCGCGCCTCAAGCATGCTTATCTTCTACCTCTTCCCTCCGGTCGCGAATTTCGCTACCCAATCTCACAGGTTCACCCGATTCCAGAGAACGGGCATGATCCTTCGAATCACAACTCCCTTGAAACTCGGTGGTGGCGGTGGTGTCCACCAAGCGAGCCCTTTACTGTAGCCGCAGTACCTTGAGGGGTCTGCAGCGCAGTTCCGCACGAGCCGAAGCATCCAGTGGATGCTTCGTGCGGAGCCCAGGACTGTCTGAGCAGCAGGCCCCTCAAGGTACTGCGGCGGACAGCTAAAGATCATCGAGCGACTGGGTATTCCCCGCGCTTCTCCGCGGTCCCCCAGGTACAAAGTCGTGCTCCGGTAGCGCGTGCCAGAGTTCTTTTGAGAAAGGGTGCTCTAGCATGTCCGGCGAGGCGAAGTTCGCGACCGCTGTCTCTTCCACGACCGTCCCCTCGCGAAACACCGCCACGCGATCCGCCACCTGCAGCGCGAGTTCAATGTCGTGCGTGATAAGCATGACGCCGCCGCCCGCATTCGCGAAATCGCGGAAGTCGTCGAGGGCGCGTACAGCCAGGTCCAGGTCGAGGCCCGGCGTGGGCTCGTCGGCGATGACCACGCGCGGATCGTCCATGAGCGCGCAGCACAGAAGCACACGCCGCGCCATGCCGCCGGAGAGTTCGAAGGGGTACAGCTTCGCCACCTCTTCCCCCAGGCCATAGCGGGCGAACAGTTCCTCGCGCTTGCGACGGCGCGCAGCGCGGTCGGCCTCGGGGTACGCGAAGCCCTCCACCTGGCGGCCCACGCGCATGAGCGGATCGAGGTTGTTCACGCTTTGCGGCACAAGCGACACACCGCGGCCGCGCACGCGCTCAAGCGCGGCGGCATCCATGGCCTCGCCGTCGAACCAGATGCGCCCGGTCACGGTGGCGTTCGGCTCGAAAAGCCCCAGGATGGCGTCGGCCAGAAGCGTCTTGCCAGAGCCCGACGCTCCCACCACAGCCACAATTTCACCCGCGTGCACGGAGATACTCAGGTTCTCAATGACCGGCACGAAGCGCTGTTTCGCCTGAAAGAAGGGGGCATTTTCCTCATACATTCGGAAGCCCACGCTGAGGTCTTCCACTTGCAGCAGATGGTGGCCGTGCTCATGGCGCGACACGGACGCGTGCTTGTGATGGTGGTGCACCTGCGCATCCTCGTGCTGCGTGCGCTCGTGCTCGATGACCTCGCGCAAGCCCAGCGCCTCCTGTTCCGTCAGCTTCTCCATGCCCCCTCCTACTCCTGCGCGCTGTGCGGGTCGATGAGTTTCCGCAGGCTGGAGCCGGCGGCATCGAACAGCAGCACCGTGATCATGAGCGCGAGGCCCGGGAACACCGCAAGCCACCACATGCCAGCCGAGAGGTAGCCCATGGCCTCGCTGAGGATGACGCCGATGGCGGGCTGCTCGGGCGGCAGGCCGAAACCGAGGAACGTGATGGCCGCCTCGTGCAGGATGGCGTGTGGGAACAGGAGGATAAGACCCACCAGGAACTGGGGCAACACGTACGGCAGCATGTGGCGCGTCGCGATGCGCACGGGGCTTTGCCCCAGCTTGCGCGCGGCCGCGATGAAGGTTGCCTCTTTGAGTTGCAGCACCTCGGCGCGCACGACGCGCGCGAGGCTGGGCCAGTGAGTCACCGCCACACCGATGGTGACGCCCCAAAAACCCTTGCCCAGCGCGAAGGAAATAAGGATGAGCAACACGATGTGCGGAATGCCCATCATGAGGTCGATAAGCCAGGTCACCGCCGCGTCTACCTTACGTCCACCGAGCGCGGCCGCGGCTCCCAGCACCAGCGCGATGATCGACGACACGCCCGCCGCAAGCAAGCCCACCAATACGCTGGTTGAAAGCCCTGCGAGCGTGCGCAGCAGCATGTCGCGCCCCATCCAGTCGGTGCCGAAGAGGTGCGCTAAGCTGGGCGGAAGGCTCTTCTGCGCGAAGTCCGTGGCAGTTGCCGCGTCGGTCACAAGGACCCCCGTCACCACCACAGCCGCAAGCGCCACCACCGCCAAGATGAACGTTGCCAGCGTGAGCTTGCGGTTCGCTACCTGCTTCTTGCGGGGTCGATGGAGAGCCGGAACGGAAGCTGAAGCAGCCCCGGCTGTCGCCGCACGGGATCCTTCGACTCCGGCAGCTACGCTGCCTCCGCTCAGGATGACAGGGGAAATTGCAGCGTCGCCGCCACTGCTCTTGATGACAGGGGAAGCTGCAGCGTCGCCGCCACTGCGGATGGAAGAGGGGGGCGTTCTACCCAGGTTGTCATCCTGAGCGGAGGTGCCGGAGGCACCGGAGTCGAAGGATCCCGCGCGGCGCGAAAGCGCAAACCAGTTACGCATGAAGCTCACCTGCCTGTTCGCCGCGACGAATGCGAGGGTCTACGACGCCGTAGAGCATGTTCGCAATGAGGTTGCCGCCAAAGACGAAGGCGGCCGAGAGCACCGCGATGCCCGCAAGCAGCGCCACGTCGCCGCCAAGGCCGGCGGTGACTGCCGCCTGCCCGAGGCCCGGATACGAGAACACCTGCTCCACCAGCACCGATCCGCCGAAGATTTCCGAAATGGACGCAAACTGCAGCGTGAGCGCCGGCATCATGAGGTTCCGCAGTCCGTGATGCCGCAGCGCCCCCCAGGTGGAAAGGCCGCGCGCGCGGGCAAAGCGCACGTAATCGCTTTCCAGCACGTCAACCGTCTTCTCGCGCGTGTGCAGCGCGATGTTCGCCACCCCCACCACGGACAGCGTGAGCGCCGGAAGCGCCAGGTGATGCAGCGCATCGGCCAGCGTCACGTCGGCCGCCGCCACGCCGATAGGCACCGAGAATCCAAACGGGAACCATCCAAGCCACACCGAGAACACAATAAGAAACACCAGCCCCAGCCAAAACGTCGGCACCGAAGCCAGCAGAAAGCAGTAGCCCTTCACGATGCGGTCGATAAGCCGCCCGCGATTCGCGCCCGCAAGGATGCCGAGCGCAAACCCCAAAACGCCACTGACCACCCACGCCGTCACCATTAGCGCAAGCGAGTTAAGCGCCCGGTTCGCAATGACGTCAGCCACCGGCGCGTTATAGCGCAACGACGTGCCCAAATCCCCCTGCACCGCCGAATAAAGCCAGTTCGCATAACGCTCAAACAAGGGCGTATTTGCGCCCCAATACTCAGCCAACTGCGCCCGTTTCGCCTCGCTCATATTGACCAGCGCTGCCTGCCCCACATTAGCCTGCACCGGATCGATAGGCGAAACGCTCACCAAAACAAACGTCACCAAACTCACCGCAAACATGAGCAGGACGAACTTCACTATGTTCCGAAGGATAAAACGGGTCATAACCTTACTTTCGCACAAAAGTCAGCGAGAGGCGTCGAGGTGCCCCGAATTGGCGCGTTTCGCGGCCGAGCGTGCTTCGCACGTGAGGGTAAGCGAAAAAGCGCCAAGGCGGGGTGCATCGACGCCTCGCAGCGTCGAGCTGTTCCGCTGTTCGCCAGAACAGCGGAACATTAAGCCCACGACCATTGGTCGACGTTGTTCACGAGCGACCATCCGTGGCCGTGTGGATGCGGCTTCTGCTTCGCCACCTTCAGATTCTCCTTGGCGAAGTACAGGTGATCGACGTTCGCAAACCACACCCACGGCGCATCGCCCTGCGGCGCGATGCCGGCCTGGCCGTCCCACTGGGCCTTCTTCCAGAAGTCGAACGAGTCCTCCACCAGCGGCTGCGCGAGCGCTTCGTCCAGGTAGGCGTCCACCGTTGGGTTCTCGTAGCTGGCGTAGTTGCCGGTGCCCTTCGAGTAGAACAGGTTGTACGTTTCCACGGGGGCGTTGGTGCCCCAGCCCCACACGATGGGGTCGGTGAACTGGTGTGGGTAGAGGTCATCCCAGCTGGCGCCCTTGATGCTTACTTCGATGCCGAGGTCCTTCATCTGGTTGGCGAACTCGGCCGCGATGGCCTGGCGCACGGAGTCGCCGGCGGAATAGTACAGGTTGAGCGAGGCGCGTACGCCATCCTTCTCGCGCACGCCGTCGGCGCCGGGGGTCCAACCCGCGTCGTCGAGCAGCTTTTTCGCCTTGTCAACGTCGGTTGTGCATTGCATGTCGGGTGAGGACCACGGCATGCCATCGCCCACGCTGAAGGCCACGGTGCCGTAGCCGTTCATCACGTTGTCGATCATCTTTTGACGATCTACACCGTAGTTGATGGCCTGACGCACCGCGCGGTCGCAGGTCACGTCGTTGCCCACTTCGTAGGCCATGTCGCCCTGCTCCACCTTCGTGCCGCCAGCAGGCACGCACGGCAGCGAGATACCGCGCGAGTCCACCGACGCGCAGTTAAGCAGGTCGTATCCCGCCGGCTGGTTGGCGGCGAAGGTTGCGGCCGTGTAGGCCACGTCCACCTGGCCAGACTGCGCCGCAGCGAGCGAGGCGTCCTCTTCCATGAACACCACTACCACGCGCTCCATCTGGGGCGCGTCGCCGTAGTAGTCGGGGTTCGCCACGAGAATAGCCTGCTGACCCTTGTCCCATTGCTCCAGCTTGTAGCGGCCACTGCCAATGGGTTTGTCGCCGTAGTTCTCGTCGTAGGCGTGCTCGGGCACGATGCCGATAACTGCCAGCGTGTACAGCAGCGCGTTGAACGGCTTCTCCATGTGAATTTCCACCGTGGTGTCGTCAAGGGCGACAGCTTCCTTCACCATGGATAGGTCGCATTCGGATGCCTCGCCGGTGCGAATGCCGTTCAAGGTAAAGGCAACGTCGCGCGCCGTGAGCGGCTGACCGTCGGTGAACTTCACGTCATTGCGGATGGTGAACGTCCAGGTCATGCCATCGTCTGATGCCTCGTAGGACGTGGCAAGGTCGTTTACAAAGTTGAGGTCGGTGTCGGTAGTGATAAGCGTGGACTGGATGAGCGGCTCGTGCACATGCTCGCCGCAGCCCCACGACACGAACGGGTCGAACCCCGCCGCCGGCTCGGAACCCGGCGTCATGGACACGATTACCTGGTTCGGAGTGGTTGGCGTGGTTTGCGCGCCGTCACCCTTGTCCGCCGCCGGAGCGCTCTCGCCACCACTCGCGCAGCCCGCCAACAACCCGCCAACCGACAGCGCCGCCGCCCCCGCTCCGGCCATCTTCGCAAACTGCCGCCGCGTCATCGTTCCCATGAGCCCTCACTCTCCCGCGCCCTTGGCGCCCGTGTTACGTTTTGAATTAGCGTAACACACTATAGCACTCACCTTCCAGACGTGGTGTTACGAATAAATTTTCCGTAACCCCATCGGTGAGCGGTCGGCTTTGTCTTCCGAATTCCTTCTTACGAGAGGGAATGCGGCGCTCGCACTCTGCGATAAGTGCGGTCTCTGGTTGAGCCCCTTGCTTCCACCCACCCCTCTTTCACCAGCTCTTTCAACAGACGCGCTGTTTTTGTGGGCGAGAACTTCGTGCGCTTGGCCACCTCGCTTTTCGAAAGATTCGCCTTATCGGGAAGTTCCCTGAGCACGTGGAGCTTATCATCGGAAAGTTCGCCTGCGCATTCTTCTTCCCGAAAAGAGAACTGATGGTATGGCTCGGAAGAAGTCACGGCGTTCACATTTGGCAGGACAACTTTTACGGCACCATCGAGAAATTCCACGGAGGGTTCAAGCCCGGTTCCTTCGTAGCTGCCCATGATTTTCATGATGCCGGTGCCGTATGCCTCAATCCACCGCAGCCGGTAGAACAGCGCCGATAGCCCCACGTTGCGCGCGACGGAAATGCCCGCAAGCGCGCCTTCCTCGGTGGCACCATGCGGCAACCCACCAGGGGAAATTATTTCACACCGGTCATCGAACACATTCACACCGACACTTGCCCTAATGCCGTAATCGCGATGAACCACGGCGTTGAGCACCGCTTCGCGCAACGCTTCCTCCGGGTAGTCGCGCGACTCAATGCGCTCAGGCTTGCCACCGACAGACAGCCGTACGTTGTTCAGCAGATCGAGAAGCTCCAGTGCATCACCCACTTGGCGAAGCACCGAGCCGGCGAACTCCCGGCGCGTTTGAAATACCGCCTTCGTGGTTCCCGTGAAGCGCGCCACCTTGATGCTGCACGCGCATTGGTCGGAAAGCAGGTAACCCAAGTTGGTAAACAAGCCATCGGTGCCCTCCACGCCAAGCGAGCGTTTCTGCGCAACTCCGAACTGAATGTCGTGCTTTTTGAGCACGGCAGCCGCTTCTTCGAAGGTGAGGTTTTGATCGAGCGAGCGCGCTTCCTCGAACGACTCGGCGCTCATCTGACGTAAAAGGTGACGAATTCCATCATAGGTAAGCGGCTGAGCGCTGGTCCCCTGCCTGATATAGACCCCTTCCGGCCGCAGCCCCTTGCCAGCGATGCAATATGGAAGATCGGGCCCGCGATGCACCGTAACCACCACCAGGTCGAAATCATCGAACCCTTCAACGTGTGCCTCGGCGAACATACTCAAGTCCGGCACAATAGCGTCATGGATCATGTGATTGATGGCGTCAGCCGTTTCCTGCGGGTCATCCACGCCGATAACATTACCGTCATCTTCCACACCTATATAAATAGTGCCACCCTCGGTATTAGCGAACGCAACAATCTCCTTCACCAGCGAGGGCATGAACTTACGCTTCAATTCAATAATCGCAGTTTTAACAAAGGTCATCGGAGCCTCACTTCACCCGCGGTATTTTGATATTTTAACATTTTGACGTTAAAATATCAAAATATCGTGCGAATTTATGTGTCGCTCACTATGTACAAGATTATAGCGACGCCCTTTACACAGACACAACGTCGACCTGGGGTTACTAATTTTTCGAGCGAGTTCAACTAATTTTTCGAGGCATTTTTACTAATTTTTCGAGCGACTTTTGACTAAGTTTTCGAGGATGGGGAAAATGGGTTCTCCGCCTTCGGCGGAGAGGGCGCATCGTGAAGCGCCCCTACAAAGATAACCATTCTAGTTAGATTTATTGTACAGGAATAAGCCCTCGTCATAATGGTGGGGAGGGCAATCACCTCTTGGCGTAATCGGTAGCGCGAAGCGCGTCACACTTTTACGAAGCGGTCGACGTGGCCCCTTGGGTGCTATTCCGCCAGAACCGCTGGGGGTTCGCCGGTTTCCAGGATGCGCAGGAGGGCAGGTTCGTCAAGGACAGGGACGCCGAGGCTCACGGCTTTGTCGTATTTGCTGCCGGCAGCTTCGCCCGCTATGACGTAGCTGGTCTTTTTGGACACGCTGCCGCTCACCTTTGCGCCGCGGGCTTTCAGAGCGGCGCCAGCCTCGTCGCGAGTCATGCCGCTTTCAACCAGGCTTCCGGTCAGCACAAACGTGAGACCGGCGAGGGTTTGGGGCAGCTGCTCGCCGGGGTCGCTCGCCTCGTCGGCTAGCGTGACGCCGCGCTTTTGCAAGCGCTCAATAACGGCCGCGTTGTCGGGCGTGCGCAGGAACAGATACACACTATGAGCAATCTTGGGGCCCACGCCGTCGATGGCGGCGAGGTCTTCCTCGCTCGCAGCCATAAGCGCGTCAATCGACGGGTACGCCGCGGCCAAAAGTTCGGCGATGGTCTTGCCCACATGGCGCATACCCAGGCCAAACAGCGCGCGAGCGAAGGTGCGGCTGCGGCTCGCGTCAATGCCGGCCACTAGTTTCTTCGCCACCGTCTCGCCCAGGCGAATGGGTTCGCCGTCCTTGTTCACGCGCCCCATGTCGAGCAATGACAACTCCACCTCGTCAAGCGTGTAGTAGTCGGCCACGTCAGACAAACGGCCGCTCTCTACCAGGCGCGTCACAATTTCCTCACCCATACCGTCGATGTCCATGGCACCACGGCTTGCCCAATGAAGCAGGCGCTCCAACGCCTGCGCCGGGCAGTCGATAGAAATGCAGCGGAAGTCCACCTCGCCTTCCTCGCGAATAACAGGCGACCCGCAACTCGGGCAGTTCTTCGGCATGTGCCACACCGCGGCATCGGCCGGGCGCAGCGCCAGTACGGGGCCCAGCACCTCGGGAATCACGTCGCCCGCCTTGCGCACGATGACCGTGTCGCCCACGCGCACGTCCTTGCGCTGCACCTCGTCCTCGTTGTGCAGCGTCGCGCGCGCCACGGTGGAACCCGCCACCACCACCGGGTCCATCTCGGCCACGGGCGTCAGCTTTCCCGTGCGTCCCACTTGCACCGTTATGTCACGCAGCAGCGTGGTTTTTTCCTCCGGCGGAAACTTGAACGCAATGGCCCAGCGCGGCGCGCGCGCCGTGTAGCCCATGGCGGCCTGTTGCGCGAACGAGTTCACTTTCACCACCACGCCGTCAATCTCGTACGGCAAGTGGTCGCGGCGCTGTACCACGCGCTCACAGAACGCGTGCACGGCCTCGCGCGTTTCGCACAACTCCACGTCGGGATTCACGTGGAAGCCGGCCTTGCGCAGCCACTGCAGCAGTTCCCACTGGCCCTCAACCGCCAGCGCACGCTCGTCGGCCACCGCATACAAAAACGTCGACAGGTCACGCGACGACGTGATGGACGGGTCCTTCTGACGCAGGCTGCCCGCGGCGGCGTTGCGCGGGTTCGCGAACGCCTGCTTGCCGTTGGCCTCGGCAGCTGCGTTCAGCGCCTCGAAACTCGACTTCGGCATATACACCTCGCCGCGCAGCTCCACCGGCGCGGAGGCATCCACCAGCGTGCCCAGCGCCTCGGCCCGCAGGCGCAGCGGCACGTCCTTCACCGTGCGCATGTTGGCCGTCACGTCCTCGCCCGTGGTCCCGTCGCCGCGCGTCGCCGCGCGCACCAAGCGCCCGCCCTCGTACGTCAGCGCAATGGACGACCCATCAATCTTCAGTTCGCACACCACGGGCACCATGCGCCCAAACGCTTCCACCACGCGCTCCAGCCACGCGTCAAGTTCGCCCAGGTCCATGGCGTTATCGAGCGAATACATACGACGCGCATGCCGCACCGGCGCAAACTGTTCGCCCACATAGCCACCCACGCGCTGCGTGGGGCTGGCCGGATCCACCAGTTCAGGGTGCACCGCCTCCAACTCGCGCAACTCACGCATGAGCGAGTCGAACGCCCCGTCGGATATTTCAGGCGCATCGCAGGCGTAATAGAGATAGCTGTGGTGCTCAATCTCACGCCTGAGCGCCTCGACGCGCGCCGCCGGATCGCTTGTCGCTTCCGCAAGCGCCCGCTCATCAAGGAGAGATTGTTGTTCGTCTGCCATAAGTGTCACCGCCGTCGTCATCTCAGGGCTTGCGCGGCCCTTCTGAACAAAGGCCCCGAGCGTTTCGGGGCCTTCTTCGTTTCTTCGAGATTCTACCACGAGCCAGCAACGCGAGGCGCAGCGCTCATGGTTTCAGCAAAGGTTGCAACCACTCTGTGCCCAATCGGACACCGGCAGGCGATCAGCTATAACGTCATAGCCTTGCCCGCGTTCCATCCGTACACCACGAGCGACGCCGCGCGCATCACCACAAACAGCGCGAGGAAGAGAACGAACGTCGTGGGCACCAGGAAAAACGTGACGCCGCAGAGCGCGCTCACAATGCCCGAGAACAGCATCCAGCCCCAGAGCGACCCCACCGACTTGCGGATGCGGAACGCGCCCACAATCTCAAACACGCCGAATACCAGGAAGAACGCGCCAATGACCCACGGGATAACCCCCGCGAACGCCAGCGGGTGAATGAGTAGCATGAGACCAATCACAATGTCGAGCACCGCGTATGCCACCGCCCAGCCAGACAGGTTCATCACTTTGCGGAACCGCACATAGTTAATAATGTCAAACACGCCCGACACGAGAAAGCCCGCGCCCGCGATGGCCGTGATGGTGACCAGCGTCAACCCTGGCGCCACCAGGAAGAACAGCGCGCACAGCGCCAGCAGAACTCCCGCAACAATCAAACCCCAGTCATGCTTTTTGGTGGTATCCACCGCTTCACGCTCCTTGAGTCGGGACGCCGCACTATGGGGTGTGAGCAGGCCGAACGCAGACAGGCCGACCACCGCCCGTGCGGCAACGTCATGGTTTCCGCCCATTGTAGCGCTTCGCTTTCCCGCGCTGCTCCTCTCGCGCAACCGTTTACGCACTGTAAGGCCCTTTTGTGCCACGCGCAGGTGAGGGCGTCGTTTACGCTGTAGGCAGCCCTTCACTGACAAGC
Organism: Gordonibacter faecis; assembly: GCF_030077735.1. Taxonomy (NCBI): domain Bacteria; kingdom Bacillati; phylum Actinomycetota; class Coriobacteriia; order Eggerthellales; family Eggerthellaceae; genus Gordonibacter; species Gordonibacter faecis. The sequence continues at coordinate 168,500 of NZ_JASJEU010000020.1, forward strand.
GTTTTGAAAGCCTCGGGGAGGAAGTCGACCACATCTTCGGCCGTGACGCATACCGACGTGAGGCGCGCCTCGGCGGCGCGCCCCGCGAGCGCGTGCAGCGAGGTGCCCAGCACCGCGGCATCGAGCGGCGCCAAGCCCTGCGCGAGCAAGGCCGCCACCAGGCCCGCCAGCACGTCGCCCGTACCCGCCTTCGCGAGCGCAGGCGTGCCAAGCGCCATGCGTACCACCTGGTCGCCGTCGGAGATGAACGTGTCGGGGCCTTTTACCGCCGCCGTCACGCCATAGGCACGCGCAAGGGAAAGCGCCAGGCGCGCCAGATCATCCGTCGCCAGCCCCAGCGGCTCCGCCAGCCGCGCCGCCTCGCCGCCATGCGGCGTGATAACCGTGGGGAAACCCAAGATAAAGCGCCGTTTTAGCAACCGCCTCCCCTTCTTCGTGGAAAGCGCCGCCAACCCGCCGCCATCTACCAGCACAGGAGCCTGCGCCCGCTTCAACACGAACTGCACGAGCCGGACGGCTTCTTCATCCTGCGCGTCAAAACCGCTGCCCACCGCGAGTGCGCAGGGTTTGCCGGGACGCGAAACGGGCAGATCAAGAGGCTGTAGCCCCTCCCATGAGCGTACCACGAGCGAAGGACTGACGGCGTGCACGAGCGCCATCGCCTCGGGAGCCGTGACCACTTCGGTGTAGCCCGCGCCCATGCGCTGCGAGGCGCGCGCCACCAGGCACGCAGCCCCCGGGTAGCGCGCGCTACCCACCAGCGCCGTCAGCTTTCCGCGCGTGTATTTGTTGGCATCATCCGCCGGCACCGGCACCAGGGCCACCAACTCGTCAGAAGAAAATTCCCGCACGTCCATGCCCACCGCCTTCCGCAACCCAACTCAGTTTTGCCGATTGTACTCCCGTTTTCGTACAGCCAGCACCCAGTGCGGCTATCTGGCGCACAATCGACGCTAGGATGCAGAAGAGTCCGATGCATCAGGTGCGGGGGTGGGTTGTTCCATTTCGTCGAGCATGCTGCGGGCTTCTTTGAACTGTTTTGCCAGCTCTTCCATGGGGTCGACGCGCTTCTCGGCCGCGCGGCGGGCATCTTCGGTGATAGCCATCGCGCACGCCACGGCCTCGGTATGCGTGAAGGAAAGCGAAATGGGCAACTCACGCACGCCCTGCTCAGCCGCAATTTCCTTCGCACGCCCCGACAGCACCACATACGGGCGGCCCTTCGTGTTGCGGCGCACCTCAATGTCGCGCACGCCAATCCCGCGCGTGAACCCGGTGCCGAGCGCCTTCACCACCGCTTCTTTCGCCGCAAAACGCGTGGCAAAGTGCACCTCCGGCGCCGCCGTGGCCTCGCAATAGGCACGCTCTTCCTCCGAGAACACGCGTCGTGCGAAACTGGGCGTTCGCTCTAGGATACGCTTCATGCGCGCGATCTCCACGATGTCCACGCCCAGCCCCACCTGCCCCTCCAGCCCCTCAAAGCCAGCAGGCACCTGCGCGCTCTCGCGCCGCCCGGGATCCTTCGACTCCGCGCTTTCAGCGCTCCGCTCAGAATGACAAGAGGTAGCGCCATCGGGGCTTGGCTCGGGTCGACAAGGGGCGGCGTCAACGCCACTCTGCTCTGGACGACAGGATGCCCCATCATTCTGCTCAGGATGACTATTCATGTCCTTTTCACTCATCAACAAACCCTCTCCCACAGGTTGAATCCCTCTTCTCTCCCCCACGCAACCTGGCCCCATCGCCCGGAGTAGCAACCCGGCAGTCGGCTCGGGTGGCAGCGCCCACCAAGCGAGTTCCGCACGAGCCGAACAGCCCAGTGGGCTGTTCGTGCGAGCCCAGGACTGTCCGAGCGACTGGGCGTTGCCACCCGAGACGACGGACAAGCAGCACCTACTCCACCGTAACCGATTTGGCCAGGTTGCGAGGCTGGTCCACATCGCAGTTGCGTTCAACCGCAATCGCCCGCGCAAACAACTGCAACGGCACGCTCGCTGTAATCGCAGAGAACGCATCCCGCACCTTCGGAATGTAGATCACGTGGTCGGCGTGCGCGCGAATGTCCTCGTCGCCTTCGGTTGCCACCGCCACCACCATCGCGCCGCGCGCCTTCGCCTCCTGGATGTTCGACACCAGCTTATCGTACACGGGGCTTTTCGTGGCCACCGCAATTACCGGGAAACCCTCGTCGATGAGCGCGATGGGCCCGTGCTTCATCTCGCCAGCCGGATAGGCCTCGGCGTGCAGGTAGCTGATTTCCTTCAGCTTGAGCGCGCCTTCGTACGAAATGGCCGCACCCATGCCGCGTCCCACAAAGAGCGCGCTCTTCGCGTCCTTGCACGCGCGCGCCGCCTCGTCGATGGCCGTTGTGTCGGCCAGGATGTGTTCCACCTGCTCAGCCGTGTCGGCCAGCTCATGGAACAGCAGGCGCACCTGGTTCGTCTTCAGCTTGCCCTTCGCTTGCGCCAAAAGCAGCGCCAGCAGCGTGAGCGACACCACCTGTCCCAAGAACGACTTCGTGGATGCCACCGCAATCTCTTTGTTGGCCTTCGTGTAAATGACGCCGTCCGATTCGCGCGCCAGCGGCGAGCCCACCACATTCGTAATACCAAACACCTTCGCACCCTTCACGCGTGCGTCGCGCACGGCGGCCAGCGTGTCGGCGGTCTCGCCCGACTGCGACACGGCCACTACCAGGGTCGATGGCGTAATGATGGGGTTGCGGTAGCGGAATTCGCTCGCCACTTCCACCTCGCAGGGGATGCGCGCCCAGCCCTCAATGAGGTTCTTCGCAATGAGTCCCGCGTGATACGACGTGCCGCACGCGATGACGTACACGCGGTCGATGAGGTTCAATTCCTCGGGCGAAAGATCCAGCTCGTCGATGGCCAAGTGCCCGTCTACCAGGCGTCCGGCCAGCGTGTCGCGGATGACGCGCGGCTGCTCGTGAATTTCCTTCAGCATGAAGTCGGGGTAGCCGCCCTTTTCGGCCACGTCCACGTCCCAGTCGATGTGGGTGGTCTGCGGCTCGTACACTTCCTCGCCGCGCACTTTATAATAAGTAATGCCCGCAGGCGTGAGTTTGGCGAAGTCGCCGTCGCCGAGTACCACCACGTCGCGCGTGGCGTCAATCAGCGCGATAATATCCGAAGCCACATACGCACCGTCCTCGGCCATGCCCACCACCAGCGGCGAATCCTTGCGCGCGGCAATGATGGTGCCGGGCTCCTGGTCGCTCACCACGGCCAGGGCGTAGGCGCCAATCAGGCGCTCAACAGCCTCGCGCACGGCTTGCAGCAGGTCGCGGTTAGTGCGGAACGCCTCTTCCACCAGGTGCGCTATCACCTCGGTGTCCGTTTCGCTGGTGAAGGTGTGGCCGCGGCCTTCCAGTTCCTCGCGCAGTTCGGCGAAGTTCTCGATGATGCCGTTGTGCACCACCGCCACGTGGCCGTCGCAGGAAACATGGGGATGCGCGTTCGCCTCGGAGGGGCGGCCGTGCGTGGCCCAGCGCGTGTGCCCAATGCCGCAGGTACCCGTGAGCCCAAGCGGCGCCACCAGCTGCGCAAGGCCGCTCACCTTGCCCCTGGCGTGCACCACCTGCAAGCGTCCATCCTGTTCAACGGCAATGCCCGCCGAATCGTAACCGCGATACTCAAGCCGTGTCAGGCCCTCAATCAGGATATCCTTCACGGGGCGCGACCCCGTATAGCCCACGATTCCGCACATAGCCTGCTCCTTACGCACGTCGCTTGCTTGGGAAAACGCCGTGGCGACAAAGCGCACACGAGCGCTAAAGATAGATGACTGCGCTATTCTAAAGTAAGAGCCCGGGCTGAGGCTGCGCGCGCCGAGCGTTGGCGCAAATCTGTTCAAGAAACGCATCTTTGCCGAAGGGCCCACGCAGTAAACCAGCCTCACATTCACGAGCGCCCCACTTCACAAAAAAGTGTGACACGCTTACGCGCTGGCTAATACGCCATGAGTTTTCCCGCGTTCCTTGCCTTATGATGCGGGTTGACTGAGCTTGTAGGCGATACCGACAGGTTGGCGGTTGGCGATTCACGAATCGCCCTCTCCGCCGAAGGCGGAGAACACAACCATGACCTGCGTTTTCGCGCTGCGCGCGAAAGGGCGCTTCGTGAAGCGCCCCTACGTGGATTACCTTTTTAGTTAGAGATATCGTACATGAAAAAACCCGCGTCATAGTGATAGGGAGGGCAGTCATCTTGTGGCGTAATCAGCAGCGCGAAGCGCGTCACACTTTATGAGAGCGGGACGGCGGCCCTCAAAGGTTGAGAACACAATCGAACAAGAGGTTTATCGATGGCCATGATCCTACCTGACATAGAACCTGGCAAAAAATGGCACAAATCGCCGTTTATGTACGGATTTGATGAGCACTTGTATGAGAAATCCCAGGTCAATATTTCGCGAAGTCGTCGAGGCGGCGAAATCGGGCGAAAATCCATACATAAAGGGCGTGCGGCAGAAAGTTGGACCGCCTTGAGGCGGTCCACGACCGATCGAGTGGCCCCGTAGGGGCCGCGAGGAG
>NZ_JASJEU010000021.1:0-31276 GCF_030077735.1 Gordonibacter faecis
CGAAACCATCGCAGGCCGCCGTAGAAGACTCGGGCTGGTAGCCTGAGTAAGTCCAAGAATCCTGCCGCACGCCCTAAAGGGCGATTTGTGCCAGTAGGGCACTCTTTCGCTGTTACCTCGCCATTGACGGGCCGCGACTCGAGCATCTTCTGTCATCCTAGTGAAGCGCACACTCGGATAGCAGAAAACGCACGGGGTGTCTTTGTGTATACTTCGCAAGAGAAGCGGCCGGCGCGGCCGCGCGCCGCGCGCGTCGCCCTCGCGCACCGCGCGCATAACCTGAAAGGAGTCCCATGAAAGCCAAGATGGTTCATGAATGCATACATGTGCTTGACCTTGATGCGTCGCTCGCGTTTTATGAGCGGGCGCTCGGCCTTACCGTGCAGCACCGCATGGGGCCAGACGACGGCTCGTGGGAAAACGTCTTCATCGGCAACGACGAGGCGCCCTTCCAGCTGGAACTCACGTGGAACCGCGGGCGCACCGAGCCCTACGACAACGGCGGACGCGACACTCACCTGGCCTTCGAGGTGGACGACATGGACGCCACCCGCGCCCTGCACGAAGAGATGGACTGCATCTGTTTCGTGAACGAGCGCATGGGCATCTACTTCATCCAGGACCCCGACGGCTGCTGGCTGGAAATTCTGCCCGCCGGCGAAACTACCCGCTAGGACACCCGCGTGACCGAGTTCGCCTCCATCGAAACCCTGCTCGCCGCCGAGGATAGCGTGCACATTGAGTGCAACCGCGAAGTGTCCGCCGCCCTGCTCACCGCCGTGCGCGAACGCTACCACACGCGCCGCTGCGCGTTCATCGTGGAAACCGACCGCGGCTGCGAGCGCGACACGGTAACGCGCCACTTGCGCCTGTTCAGCAGCCTGGCCGGCCGCTCGGTGCACCACGAGGACGCCATCACGCACTTCGGGCTGCGCGCCCTCGCCTCGCGCCGCATGCGCGACCTCTCCCCCGCCGAGATGATGCTGGTGAACCTCGCGCGCGCCAGCCTGTTCGAACCTGAAGTGTGCTTCATCGAACGCCCGCTGTCGGACCTCGACGCCACCAGCCGCGCCTCGGCACTTGCCTGGATGGACGAGCGCACCGCCCTCGGTTGCCGCTTCATCACCGTTGGCCAGTCGCTGCGCGAGGCGCTGCTCATGCCCGGCATTGCCTGCTGGCACGAGGACGGACGCTTCTACGTGGCTGACCAGGACGACCCCACGGACGACATCGACGCCGAACCCGCCGACGCCTACGACGGTGACGAGGTGCGCGTCCTCAAAATTCCCGCCAAAACCGAAACGGCCACGCTGCTGTTCGACCCGCGCGAAATCGACTTCGCCGAAAGTCTCAACAAAGCCACCTATCTCTCCGTGCGCGGCGAACTCTACCTCACCCCGCGTACCATGGATGAACTTGAGCGCGACCTCAGCCGCGCCGGGTTCTTCCGCTGTCACCGGTCGTTTCTCGTGAACGTGCAGAAGGTGGCGAAGGTGGAACGCTACACCCGCAACAGCTACAACCTGCTGCTGAACGACGCGGCGGGCTCGTCCGTGCCACTGGCGAAGGGCCGCGCCGAGGAGATGAGGCAACGTTATGGCTGGTAGAACCTCCGAAGGCACCCGCACCACGCTCGTGCTGACGCGGCGCTATCTGGCAGACGTGGTTCACAACCCCGCCCTGCTGGTCAGCTGCCTGGTGCCGCTGGGGCTGACGGTCATGCTGTGGTTTCTAGGGCAGGGAAGCATCGAAGCACCGGAAGAACGGCAGCTGTTCTCAACGGCGATGTTCAGCTACGCCGTCTTGTTCGAAGTCATCATGGTCACCACTATGATTGTCGTGTACGCAATGGCCGAAGAACGCGAGAAGCACACACTGCGCACATTTCTCCTGGCGGGCGTGCGACAGAGCCAAATCGTGCTCGCCCACGGCCTTGCCGCCAGCTTCATTGTGGCAGGAGTGGCCGCACTCAGTGCCCTTGCTGTTGGCGCGGCAGCTCTCAACGCCGTGCTTGTCGCCCCCGTGGCGTTGGTGGGCGCACTGCCCCTTACCATCGTTTCGCTGGCCGTCGGGCTGGTGACGCGCAACCAGATGAACGCCATGACCCTGGACACGCCCTTCATCATTGTCGGTGTGCTTCCCCTGTTCACCATGGTGAATGAGGGGATGGCTGCCCTCACGCCGCTGTTGCCCACCGGCGGCCTCTATATTCTCACGCAGCTGGCGCTGCAAGGCATGCTGTTTACGCCGACGGCCGTGCTGCCCGCCGTAAGCATCCTTGTATGGACCGCCCTCTCCGTTGTAGCCCTGGCGCTCGTCATCAAGCGCGCGCCCCAAGAGGCGTAAGCGCACTTCGTCGTTCCACTCCGAACAACGCCCATCCCGCGCGCGCTTCCACGCCGCATCGCCGCGCCTCCTTCCGCGCCGCATCGCCGCGCACATCCCCCGTGCTCCTTTCGTCCCCCCGTATGCTCCTGTCGTCGCGAACGCACGCCTGACGTCGCGAAACGGTTGTGAGCGCGCAGGGGCTCGGCAATACTGGGCCGCGTTGGACAACCGAACTCGGAAAGGAACATCTCCCCATGCTCACCATCGATCAGTTAGCCGTTCTCGTGCTTTTGCTGGCGGTTGCGTTCGTCGTAACCGTCATTGTCACGTCATATGCTGTTGTGCGCCTCACCCATCAGGCGAAGGCGCTGCAAGCCGACCTCGTTGCGCTTCGCACGGCGCGGAAGGGGGCGTAAAACCATGGCACCCCTCCTTTCTATGGAAGATGTCTCGCTCGCCTTCAAAGGCAAGCCAGTGTTGCGCCACCTGACGTTTGCAGTGGAACGCGGCGAATGCTTTGGGTTCCTGGGCCCCTCGGGCGCGGGCAAAACCACCACCATCAAGCTGCTCACGCGCCAGCTGGTGAAAGACTCCGGGCGCATTACCCTGTTCGGCCGCCCCATTGAGCACGCCACGAACGCCGACTACGAGCGCATCGGCATTCTGTCGGACACGAGCGCCCTCTACGAGCGCATGACCATCGAGGAAAACCTGCGCTTTTACGCCCAGATCCGCGGCGTGGGTGCGGGTAGCATTACCACGCTGCTTGAGCGCATGAACCTGGCCGACAAGAAGAAAACGCTCGTGAAGAACTGCTCGAAGGGCATGCGCCAGCGCGCCGCACTGCTGGCCGCACTCATTCATGCGCCTGAGCTGCTGTTTCTCGACGAGCCCACAAGCGGCCTCGACCCCGCCGCACGCGCCGAGGTGCACAAGATGCTGCGCGAGATGAACGACGCCGGCACCACTGTATTTCTCACCACGCACGACATGGCCGAGGCCGACGCGCTCTGCGGCCGTGTGGGCATTTTGGACGCCGGACACCTGGTGGCCTGCGACGCACCCGAGGCGCTCAAGCTGCGCTTCGCCCGCAACGAACTGGTTATGCGCACGGCCGACGGCCGCGTCGTGCACACCACGAAGGATGCCGCGGGTGCCTCCGTGGTGGCCGAAGCGCTGGCCGCGGACGCGTGCCTGTCGCTCCACTCGGTGGAGCCCAACCTGGAAGAAGTATTCCTCGAACTCACGGGAAGGGAGTTTTAACATGGAAGCCGCTCTACGCAAAACACAAACCCTCTTGACGAAGGACCTCATGGACCTCGTGAAGAACCCCACCGTCCTCATCTGCTGCCTCATGCCCGTCGGATTCACGCTGTTTTACCAGTTCACCATAGGGAAGAACGGCGATGGCTCGCCCGAGAGCGCCGCATTCATCACCGCGTTTCTGTTGTCGATTGCGCTCTGTACCACCGCCGGCATGGTGAGTATGACCGCCGCGGCCACGGCGCTTGCCGAGGAGAAGGAGAAGCACACGCTGCGCACGCTCATGTTGGCGAACGTGGGCGCGGGCCAGATTGTGGCCTCGCGTGCCGTGGTGGCACTCGCGGCCGTGGCTATCATTGACACCGTCTGCTTTTTCGTGGTGGGTGCCTCGCGCGAGATGCTGCTTCCGTACCTGGTCATTGGCGTGGTGGGCGCAGTACCCATCGTTCTTGTGTCGCTATTGATGGGCCTGGCCGCGCGCGATCAGATGACGGCAAGCTTGTACGCCACCCCCGTGTTCATTCTGGCCATCGCCCCCATGGTGGGCAACATGAGCGAAGAAGCCGCCGAGGTCATCCGCTTCTTCCCCACCGGCGGCATGGACGCGCTGCTGAAGCTGCTGCTTGACGAGCGCTTGTTCACCACCGACGCGCTTATGCCCGCGGCCATCACGCTCGCCTGGATTGCTGTGGCAGCAGGTGCGTTCGCCCTGCTCTACCGCCGACTAGTGCGCGACAACTAATGGCAAGGCGTGGGGGTGTCGGGGTGTCAGGGGATGGTGCGGCGCGGCGCGTGTGCCAGGCACGACACTCCCCGGCACCCCCCGTCGCACCCGGCGCCCTCACATGATTTTTGTTTCTTCCAGTTTGCGAATGACGTAGTCATTGAGGCGGATGACGGGGCGGCGCAGCACCAGGCCAAGCAGCAGCGCGGGCACGGCGAACAGTAGTAGTTTCCCCAGCTGGACGGCGTACTGGTTCCCGTAGATGCCGCCGATACAGGAGTGCAGGGCGCTGATGGCATGCGTGAACGGCAAGTACGGATAGACGGCTTGGAAGAAGTCGGACATCATTTGCACCGGGAACGTGCCGCCCGAGCCCGCCACCTGCATGACCAACAGCACCACGGCTATGGCCTTCCCTATGTCGCCGAATGACACCACGAGCGTGTACATGATCAGGCAAAACACAAGGGATGCTACCCAGCCGGCCACCATGAACAACAGCGGATGCTCACACTGCACACCCACAAAGAACAGGTCGCCCGCACACACCACGGTACTTTGCAGCAAGGCTAGCACGGCAAAAATGCCGAAGCGGCCGAAGTAGCGCGCCGAGAGCGACACGTTTCCGCCAAGCTGCGCGATGCGACGGTCGGACACCTTCACCTCCAAAAGCGCCACCAAAATGATGGCGCCCACCCAAAGGCAGAGGATGGTGTAGAACCCCGCCATGGCCGAGCCGTAGTTGGCGATGCCGTAGACGGCGTGGCGGTCGAGCGACACGGGCGCGGCCAGAAACGAGGCGAGGCCCTGCGGGTCGGAGCCGATGAGGGCACGCACTTCGTTGAGGTCACCCCGAGAAAGCGCGTCATCGAGGCGCGCTTTCGCTTCGTTCACGTTGGCGGAGGCGTCGGCGAGCGCGCTTGCAGACTGGTTGAGCGTGTCGCGCGTGGCGGCGAGGCTGGTTTCCAGCGAGCCGGATGCCTGCGAAAGCCCCGCGGCCGTGGCGGCCAGGTCGTCGGAGAGCGTGGTGGCCGACGACTGCGCCGCAGCAAGCGATGACTTGAGTGCATCCACCGAGGTGGCCAGGTTGTCGTGGAAGGCGTGACGCGCGTCTTCCAGCTGCTGGCGTGCTTCGTCAACAAGCGTGCGCACGGCTTGGCGACTGGCGGCGGCCTGCTCCGCCGCGCCGTCCAGGTCGGTGGACGCCTGGCTGAGCGCCTGGTCAAGCGATTGCAACAGTGCCACGGCGCGATCGAGCGCGCCGAGCGCGGGACTGGTGGGGTCGGCCGCGGCCACGGCATCGCGCACGGCCGCGTACGATTCGGCAAGCCGCCGCACATCTGCGGCGGCGGAGGTCAGGTCGCCCGCCGCCGTGTCGGCGCGGCCATCCAGCGCGCCCAGGGCCGCTTCCACCCGTTCCGCCACGGCATCAAGGCCAGCCATCCCCTGCGTGAGCGCGTCATCTGCCAGGGCCGATGCGGCATCAAGTGCGCCGGATACGTCCTGCGTTCCCGCCGCAGCGTCTCCCAGCAGCTCACGCGTCGTTCCCACCGAGGCACCCGCGCCATCCAACAGGTGCGCGGACGTACCCGCAAGCGCCGACGTGGCCCCGGCCAGCGCCGCAAACGAGCGCGCCTGTGCCGCGGCACCTTCTAAGTCAAGCGCCGCCGAGCCCAACGAACGGCTGAGCGCGGCCGCGTACGAACCCACCGAATCGCTGTCGAGATACGCCGCCAGCTGCGACACCGTTTTGAGCCCCACCTGATCCACCGTTTCGGCGAAGGTCCTATCAATGTTGGACTGCACGTCGCTCGCGCCCTCGCTGGTGACGCGCGGCGCGATGGCGTTTTCCTTCTGGTTGGTGTAATACACGATGTCAGAGTGGTGAATGTCATCGGAGAACAGCGTCATCATGTCGTCGCTAAAACTTTTCGGAATGACGATGGCAGCGAAATACGCGCCCGACTTCACGCCTTCCACCGCGGCATCGGCGTCGGTAAACACCCAGTCCAGCTGCTTGTTTGCGCGCAGGGCGTCCTCAACGTCGTCACCGATGTTCACGTCCAGCGGCACAAGGTCGCCGTGGTAGCCCGCGTCCTCGTTCGCCACCGCCACCTTGAGGCCGCCAGTGTTTTCGTACGGGTCCCAGCCGCCCAGGATGTTGAACCACGCGTACAGCGCTGGCACCACCACCAGGCCCAACACCACCACGAGCCCCACCACACTGTGCGCGAGGTTGCGCACGTCGCCCGCGAACAGCTGCCACGCCGCCCTCATGAGGCGTCACCGTCCTGGGGCGGTTGGCTTTCGGGGGTGTTTGCACTTGCTCCCGCCCCGTCCGCGCCTGCACCTGCACTCGCTCCCGCCTTCGCGCAGCAGGGCACGTGGGCGCGCGCTTCGCTTCGCATCTCGGTTTCATCCAGGGTGCTCAGACGCACCTGGTAGTTCAGGCTGGCGCGCACGTACTCCACCACAATGAGGAACGCGGACACGGCTATAAGCAGGGCAATCCATATCACCAGCATGACAATCTTGCCGTTCGGCCCCACGTCAAGCACCATCATGAGCACCGCCATGCACGCGGAAAGCCCCACCAGCAGCGCGAACCCGGTGCGCACAAGGCGGGGGTACCCGGCGTCGAACCGCGCAACCCGCGCTAGCAGCGCCGTGCGATAGTCTGCGGTATCCAGCAGCGCGCGCACCACCGTACGCAAACGGAAGCGCCCGCCGGGTTGCCCTTCGCCAGCTTCGCCCACCAGCACGTCGGTCTCGGCCAGCTTGCGGTCAAACAGCAGGTTCACATTGAGCAGATACGGCCGCGCCACCAACCCCACCAGCAGCGCCACGGGCAAGAACAGCGCCAAATACCCCAGGTCAATGAAGTAGTGCGCGCCATACATGCCGCCAATAGCCTCGCGCAGCGCGTCAATGCCGTACGTGAACGGCAAAAACGGGTGCACGGCCTGGAAGAACCCGGACATCATCTGCACGGGATACATGCCCGATGAGCCGGGAATTTGCATGATAAGCAGCACCACCGCCACCGCTTTGCCGATGTGTCGAAACGCCACCGCCAGGGCATAAATGAGGCCCACGTACACAAACGAGGCGAAGAGCCCCGCTCCCATGAACGCGGCAACGTTCGTACACTGCACGCCCATGATGAGGTCGCCCGCGCACACGATGGTTGCCTGCACGAGGCCGAGCGTCCCCAGCAACAGCCAGCGCCCCACGTATCCCTGCGCGGCCGAAACCGCGCCCTCCCCTTCGCGATCTACCTCCAGCTTGAAAATGGTGACCAGGATGAGGCCTCCCACCCACAGCGCCAGGTTCGTGTAGAACGGTGCGACGCCTGCGCCGTAGGTGTTCACCGGGTAGATGGTTTCGGTGTGCAGCGTTACGGGCGAGGCCATAAACCCGCCCGCATCCTGGGGGTTTATGCCAAGCAGCGTCGAGAGGCCCGCCGAAGCGGCCGAACCTCGAAGTGCCGCGAGGTCTCCCGCCGTGCGCGCCAAGCGGTCGCGCAGCGCCCCGAGCGCGTCGTCGGCGGAAGTGAGCGCCTGGCCCGCCTCGTCCAGCACGGTTTGAAGTTGCCCGGTGGCTGCATCCGCGTTCGCCGTGGCCGTTTCGAGGCCCGCCACCGCCTGCGACAGCGTGCCCGTTGCGCGCGAGAGGGAGTCGAGCGCGCTTGCCAGCTGCGGCGCCACTTCAGTAGCGAACGAGCGCTGGGCCTGGGATAACACGCCCGCTTCGTCCTGCGCCGCCTGCGTTGCGGCCTGAAGCGCGTCGGCCGCATCCTGAGCGGCACCGGCCAGGGCATCGCTTGCCGCGCGCAGGGCTTGCAGGGTGGCTTCTTGCTGCGCCACCTGGTCTTCCAGCTGCGCGAGGGCGTCGGCCAGCTCGGGCCGGTCGGCCGCTTGGCGGCGCAGTTCATCGAGCGCCTGCTGGCTGGTGCTGGCAAGGTTTTCAGCCGTTGCGAGCGCGCTGTCCACGCGCCCCTTGAGCGCCGCGAGCGTGCTCGCCGCTTCGCCCACCGACTGGTTGGCCTTTGACGAGGCGTCACCCACCAGCATCCGCGCCCGCTCGATGGCATCCGTGACCGCGGCGGTGTAGGCGCCTGCGTCACGTCGCGCCTGGTCAAGCAGCGCCGCGTTCTCGTCGAGCGCCCGGGAAAGTTCCGGCAGTTGCGCCTGCACGTCCGCAAGCGTGCAACGGACATCAGCAGCCGCACCCTTCGACGCTTCCACGGTTGACACCGCGCACGCAAGCGACGCGCGCATCTGGTCGAGCGCGGCCAGCGCCTGGTCAACGCCTTGCAGAAGCCCGCCTTCGGCCTGAGATTCCGCCTCAAGCACGCTACGCCCTTCCGCCTGCGCACGTTCCACCACCACGCGAGTGAGCGCACCCACAAACGCCTCGTTCACCTGGCGTTCCACTTGCGCAGCGCCCGCGTCGGTGATTTTGGGAGCCACCGCGTTCTGCTCTTCGTTCACGTAATACTGCAACTGCGGCGCCGGAGCCTCGCCGCGCGCTGCGCCCACCATGTCCGCGCTGAAGTGCGGCGGGATGACGATGGCCGCGAAGTAAGTCCCCGCGTACACGCCCTGCACCGCTTCCTCGGACGAGACGAACGTCCACCCCAGCTGGTGGTTATCGCGCAGCGCCTCCACCAGCTGAGCACCCGCGTCCATCCTGCCCGTGAGATTGTTGTCCGTACCCTCGTCCTCGTTGCTTACCGCCACGCGAATGCCGTCCGTGTTCGCATAAGGGTCCCAGTTCGCCGCGATGCAGTACCACGCATAGAGCGACGGAATCACGCACACGCCCAGCGTCACAATAATGGCCACCGGATTGTGCGCCAGCCGCCGCACATCCCGCGCGAACAGCTGGAATATAGTCCGAACACCCCCCGGTCGCACCGCGCCCCCTTCGTCATCTTATAGTGGAGGTTCCCCCTGACAGAAGTAACCCCCAGGAGCCTAGCGCGCCAGGCGGGCAAAGGCGGAGCGTCGAAAGAAATGGAAGCCATCCCGTCAACGAACTTGTACCATTCCGTAGAGAAGAAACGTTACGCTTGCAAAAGTCTGACGCGCTTCGCGCTATCTATTAGGATTCAACCTGTCCGGCTGGGGGGTTTGGGAGGATTCTTGGCGCGCCGCTCCGCTGCTCAAACGTCCTTTCGCGCTTTGCGCGGAAAGACGTTTTCGTGCGCTGCGCTCCTTCATGCTTTAGAATGCGCCCTTCGGGCGCTAAGAAAATGGTGTTCAGAAGCGCCAAGAACCCTCCCAAACCCCCCAGCCTACGTTGCCCTGCTTATGAACTGGCCGGAAGGCGTTGACTTGCAATTGGCATAATCCCCGTAGCGGCGTTCTCCAGAGCGCCGTTCGCGCGAAGCGCGAAAACGCAGGTCATAGGTTTATCCTCAACCTTCGGCGGAAAACTTTAACCATTCGTTCACTCAGGCACGAAAGCCCTCGTCATAATGCGAGAGAGCCGGATGTCTCTTGGCCTATTAGCCAGCGCGGAGCGCGTCACACTTTTTCGCGCGGCAGGGACACAGGACCCCAAAACCACAACGGGCGCGCCTATGGGGTAAGCGCGCCTGCGGGTTGTGCGGCAGGACGGGTGGGTCCTGCCGCTGAGTATGTTGGCTTTACTGCGGGTTAGCGAGAGAAACTGTTTAGGAAATGCTGGCCATCTCGGCCGTGCCATCGTTTGCTAGGTAGTTCAAGCGGGCAGTAGCAGGAAGATACAGACTGAAAGAAACAGGCAAGGTTCCCTTCGTGTCGATCTGGAAGCCAAGACTGACAGGAGTTGTTGTCGCCAGCGGAATAGACTTTTGCACACCTCCCTGGGGAGTGATAAGGATAGCGACATCCTTTCTTGCCGCATCATCAGGAAACAAACTGTTGGCACCTGCAAGCAGCGTGCTTGTTGCAGAGGTCACGACTATGGGAGCGGTAGTCTGAGAGGCAAACTGATGGGTTCTGCCAGTAATGCCAGTTACCTCTCCCTTAGCATCCACTTGAAGCAGGGTTGAAACAGGAACCGTACACACAATATGCTCCGACCACTTGGCGTAAAGGGTGGTGTTCTGCGTTGGCTTGTCAGTTTGGAAGTTCCAAGGGACAGTAAGCCCCTCCTTATACCACCCATCAAACTTATACCCAGGACGAGAGGGTTCCTGCGGTGGAATCACCAGCGCATCATGGTTGACCGTGGTAGTCTTGTCAGCAGTAGAGCCAGCCCAGCTACCTCCATTAGCCTTCCAAGTAAAGGTGTAGGAGTCTATCTGCCACTGAGCATAGAGGGTGGCAGTATCACACACCTTGTTCCATTTGGTGGCGCTCGTAAGATCAGCGTTGTAGTACTTGGTGCCACCACTTTTTTCGTCGAAGTAACCCAAGAAGGTATGGTTGTCCTTTGTGGGCTTAGACGTAATAGCAGGCATATCAGAATCATACGTAGCAGTCACCTGACCAGTCTGTCCACCTGTTCCTGAGTTTGGGTCAAACGAGACTTGAGTGGTTTTAGCTTGCCAATGGGCGAAAAGAGGAGTGTCTTTTGCTATCGTCCAAACAAGGGTGCTCTTGCCATTTTGATCGTAGATTTGATTGCCACCCACTAGTGTGTCGTAGTAGCCAAGGAAGGTATAGCCCGTACGCGTTGGAGGAACAGGAGCATCGGGAAGAAGCTGGTTGTAGGTTGCAGTCACCGTTGAGCTATTCCCCGAGCCATCGTTAAAGTTGAGCGTGAGCGTGTACTCTGTTTTGAATTCGACGCTGGAGTTGGTCACACGGATGCCAAGATTAGTAGTGCCCGGGGAGACGCTTTGACCCTTGGAAGAGTCAATGATCATGATGCCAAGCGAGGTGCTTCCACCACTTGCTGCATAAGCCTTAGCAGCAGGCAAGACGAGCGTTAACGCTGTTATGAAG
Organism: Gordonibacter faecis; assembly: GCF_030077735.1. Taxonomy (NCBI): domain Bacteria; kingdom Bacillati; phylum Actinomycetota; class Coriobacteriia; order Eggerthellales; family Eggerthellaceae; genus Gordonibacter; species Gordonibacter faecis. The sequence continues at coordinate 11,254 of NZ_JASJEU010000021.1, forward strand.
ACAAGCAGAAGCGCAAGCACATTAACACCTACGTGCCGCGTACTTGGCTTCGATATATATCTCGTGCTCGGCATAACTGGCACGTTCCTTTCTTTAAGCCCCGCAGCTCAATCGCTGCGAAGATACCTGCTGCAATAACAAAGGTGTGAGACGAATCTGCCGGGGAGGGGGACACAGTCCCGGCAGATGCTAGATGCTTGATTAGAGGCAGAAGCAGGGACAAATACCCCACGAGGCGTTCGCGTTGTTGTAATCGCTGGGGTCACCGCCGTCACTCACACGAAGGAAGGTCATGGAGTTGCTCGGGTTCGCAGAACGCTCCCACCAAAAAACACCCTTCGACGGCGGAGTCGATTGAAAGCCCTTCTCCAAGGCAGCATTATCGCTGTAATCATTAGTCACTTTACCGTTCCAGTACTCGTATTGAGTACCTTCATTTGCAAGCCATAGCCTGGATGACCAGCCGCTCCATACAGACCCCGTAAGTTCGAAATAACTTGCAAGAAAGAGTTGGTCTTTGGAAGTACTCACCTCAGCAGAGGTGCTGGTACAGTCAGATCCATAGTACTTTTTGACAGTGGCAATCTGCCTTTGGAGGTCTGCTGGAACCATGCTCCAGATATCACCACCTTGATTCATCCTCGCACGGAGTTCGCTTACGCCCCAGCTGCCGGCGTCGATGCCTGAGGTGTTCATCGGGTATTTCTCGTTCAGCAAGTTCTTAAACTGGAAGGTAAGGCCAGCCTTACTCGAGCTTGAAGCGAGTTCGTCATGATTGATTCCGATGATGCGCACGTCATAGGGAGTACCACCCCAGATGGTTTGGCAGGTATAAGAATTTTCTTTATTGAGATAGTCGTTGTACTGGTTCCAGTAGGGAGAATCCTCTCCGCTTTCAGCAATGCTGTTCGCGTGTTCCTTTACATCGGCGAGAGTATAAAAGTTACCTTCATTATCTTTCAGATAGAAGCTCAAGTGCTCGAAAGTGCACATCACAGAAACGAGGCTGCGAGAGGTAATGCCACCATCAGCAATACTTGGATTTACCTTGGCGTTTGCAAGGGTGGTATCGTTAGTAAGATTTAAGCGGAAGATATAAGAGGATAGAGAGTTTGGCTGTATGACAAAGGCACCTCGATCATCGGGAACCACGCTGTTTAGCTTATCGTAGTAGCCAAAGTGCACAGCTTTGCCAACTTTGCCTTCGGGGTAAAGGCTGAAGAGTTTTTGCTTGCTGAGGGGAAAATCATTATTTATTGGCGTGAGATAGTTGGCAATACCATCAATCGAACAATCAACCTTAGCAAGCTGTACAGGAAGATCCATATTGTTTCTAAATGAAGCAGGGGCCTCTATTGATGCAGCTGCTGCTTTGTTTTCTGCCACATCGTAGGGCTTATCTGCACCGAAGGTGACGGCGAAGGGAGCGTCCACGCTGATTTGGATGTCGCTAGCTTCGGAGAGATACACCCCTGGTAGGGCTACCTCGGAGCTCAATTGGGTTATGTTGGCCTCGGCTTCTGGGTTCGGGGAGACTTCTACGGTGCGGATTGCGCGAGTGAGTTCCACATCATCCAACGTGAGCACAGCGGTGACGTCAGAAGTGCCTTCCTTCTTGGCTGAGACGGTTCCGGCATCGACTGACAGAGGTGCGGCAGCGTAGGAGTAGGAAGCTTCTATGGGATCGGGAGCTTGGAGGTTGCCACCTTCGAGCAGGTTGGCCTCTTGTCCGACTTCGATGGTGAGGGGTTCTTCGGAAAGGGAGACACCATAAGGCATGAGGTGGTTGTTGTCCGAAGGGAGGCCTGGGTTCCAGGTGTCCTCGGAGCCGGAGGGAACGTAGATGGAGACGTTGGTGCAACCAGCGAGGGCGTCGCTTGCTACTTCAGAGGTGCCGAGGGCTATTACGCGTTCGAGAGTTGAGCAGGAGGCGTAAGCGCGGGAACCGATGGAGTTGATGCTGGTGGGAAGACAGAGGTCTTTGATTGACGTTGCTTCGAAGGCACGTTCGCCGATGGTGTGGAGAGTGTTGGGGAACTCGATGATTGAGAGGTTCGCGCAACCAGCGAAAGCAGCGGTGCTGATGGTGGTAATGGTCGTTGGGAGTTTCACGCTCGTGAGAGAGCCGCGGTTGGCGAAGGCGTTCTCGGCTATGGTGCTCACGCGGTAAGGGACTCCGTTGATCTCGGCGGAGGCGGGGACTTCGAGGTTGGCCTCGGGATCGTCTTTACCTTGCCAGGAAACGGCGAGGGTGTAGTCATCAAGCAGAGTGTAGGTGAGGCCGGAGGCTTCATTGGCGTTGGGACTTGTTGTTGTGCCAGGTTGAGCAGGCTCAGCGAAGTGTTGGAAACCAGCCGCTTCCCAAACGGCCTTGCGAACTTTGTAGTCCTCACCTGCTGGGAGCGCTACGACGGCAAATGCTTTGACCTCGTCAGCAAAGGCAGTTGGGTCAATTGAATGTACATTGCCTAACACTGTGATCGACGCAAGGTCTTTGCAGCCAGCGAGAGCATACTCGCCGATTACCTCAGTCTCGGTTGGAAGTACCACAGACGTCCCGTAAGCCGGTGGAACTGCAACCAAGGTCTTCATATCCTTTGAGAAGAGCATTCTGTCATGAGTTGTAAAATTGGTGCTGCCATCCCCGGCAGAGAGTGAGGAGCCCAGATGGCACAGGGACAATGCCTGGGCGGGAATGAATTTGGTAGAACCGGGGATGGCGATAGCACCCTCCTTGCCCTCGGGAATGAGCAGGAGATGCGAATAGTCTTTTGAGAAGAGCATGCCGTCCAACGACGAAAAGCCCTCACACTTGGGGCTTATCTGGACATGCTTGAGAGACGAGCAACCTTTAAGGGCCTCGTCGTCGATTGCTTGGATTGTTTCAGGTAGGGAAAGAGATTCTACGCAAGAATCAGTGAATGCCCCCCCCCCCCCCCGCAAGGGTTTTGACAGCAGTAACCGTGTAGGTATCGGAACCGCTGACTACCTGGGTGGGGACGGAGATGTTTTTGAGATCGGTGGCATGGATGCCAACCAGAGCGACGGACGTACCGTCTTTGTTCACTTCATAGATGAGGCCTTCGGACACAAAGCTTCCGAGTGTTGCTTTGGGAGTTCCTTGTACAAGAGGCAGAGCGCCTGTAGTTTGGGATTCGAGAAGTGCGACTGAGGTAGCGAGAGATTCGTTACCGGTGGTTCCTGGGGTTCCGCTTGGGGCAGCTAAAGGCTCAGAAAGCCCCCCCCCCCCGGAGATTTTCGGATTCTGCGGTACCTGCAAAGGCAGGTAGTGGACCGGCAGCCAAAGCAAGCGTAAGCGTAGCTACGCATGCAACTTTGCCGTACCGTGACATTCGGTTTCGCATAATTATCCCTTGTCCTTTTGTAGTGCTTCTTCCCGTTTACACCGCCACGACATCGTTTCCCGGTCCGTCGCTTACATGCGGTATATAGTCGGCATAGTAGCATGCGATTCGGGATTGTGAAGAGTGGCCGTTCTTGGCCGCTGTAAAGACAGCCCAGGTTTCATGAACTCATTATCGCAGGTAGAACATGCTTCCTACCCCACCTCAGAAGCTATCCCCAGCACTTATTAGCCTCCATACTTTCTCCACAAACAGTTACGCACTTCGCGCTACCCAACTAGAGCAACAACGCCGAAGCCCTTAGCCTCCTCTTGTCATCCTGAGCGAGCGAAGCGAGTCGAAGGATCCCGTGTGGTGCCAACAGGGAGACTTCCTGCTAACGCCACACGGGATCCTTCCCCTGCGGGACTAGCTTCGCGTCGCGACTACGCGCCTGCGGCGCTTCGCTCAGGATGACAAGAGGAACCGTCTAGCGATGCTCAGGATGACACTTCTGCCGCAGCTCGCACCGCGCTTGCGATGGAGCGCATGCCGCTTCGGCGTTGAGCCTCAAACAGGTCATCGAGGCCGGCGCGCACGGGCAGGTCGAACTCACAATCCACGATGTCGGCGGGCGTGCGACCCGAATAGATGAGTTGCATCACGCGCAGAATGCCGCGCACGATGAGGGTGTCGCTTTCGAACGCGAACAACAGCGTGCCGTCGGCGTTGCTGTCCGCCCGCATCCACACCTGCGACTGGCAACCCTCCACCTTCGCCGACCGCTCCTTATCCGCGTCGGACATGACGGGAAGTTCGGCGGCTAGCCCTAGCAGATACTCATAGCGAAAGAAGGGGTCGTCAAGTTCGTTGAAGTCACCAACAAGTTCGTTTTGCGCCTCGCATGCCGGATTCACGTCGGCCTCCTTCGTCTGTGCTGTTGAGAAAAGGAATGTATGCTCTGGTCGTACAGTAACACAAGGAACCCCTATCCGCGTGGGGTTACCAGCCTTACTACTCGCTCTAGCGCTTCGCCAAAAGCGTCAATCTCTTCCCGCGTGTTGTAGAACGCGGGCGACACGCGTACCACTTTATGGATACCCAACGTTTCGTCCAGCAGGGGCTGGGCGCACTGCGAACCCGAGCGAACCGCCACGCCAAGCTTGTCCAAAAGCGTCGCGATGTCGAAGGGGTGCGCACCCTCCACGCAAAACGACACGCAACCAGCCCGCCGCGCGGGCGAGCCCACCACCTGCACGCCCTTCGTTGCGCGCAGACGCTCCTCGGCGTAAGCCGTAAGTGCCGCCTCGCGCGCGGCCACCGCCTTACGACCCACGCCCTCCACATAGTCAAGCGCGGTCGCCAGCCCAAGAGCGCCCACGTAGTTCGGCGTGCCGGGCTCGAAGCGCAACGGCAGTTCTTCAAACGTTGTAAGTGCGGCAGTGACCTGCGCAACCATCTCGCCGCCATACCAACTGGGCGCCAGCTGGCCCAACAACTCTCCTTTTCCGTACAGCACGCCGATGCCCGTGGGTCCCAGTACCTTGTGTCCTGAAAAGCACAGGAAGTCGCAGCCAATCTCGCGCACATCCAGCGGCTCGTGTCGCACGCTTTGCGCCGCATCCACCAGCACGGCCGCCCCGTGCGCGTGCGCCAGGCGCACCACCTCGCCCACGGGCACCACCGTCCCCAGCACGTTGGACACGTGCGCCATCGCAACCAGCGACACCCCGCCTGCGGCGAGGCGCGCCTCAAGAGCACCCAGGTCAACCTCGCCTTCCGCCGTCAAAGGGCACACGAAAAACTCCGCACCCGAGCGCATGCACGCCTGCTGCCACGGCACGAAATTCGCGTGATGCTCAAGCGCCGACACCACCACGCACTGCCCCGGCGCAAGGCGCGCCTCCCACGCGTATGCCACCATGTTCACCGACGCCGTCGTGCCAGACGTGAACACAACCTCGTCCGCCGACGCTGCGTTCAAGAACGCACGCACCACCTCGCGCGACGCTTCAAGCTTGGCCGTTGATCGCTCGCTCAACGTATGAATGCCGCGGTGCACGTTCGCGTTGTCCGTGCGATAGTGAGCCACCACCGCGTCAAGCACGGGGTTCGGCACCTGCGTGGTGGCACCGTTATCCAAATACACCAACGGCCGCCCATTCACCTCCTGCGACAAGATGGGGAAATCAGCGCGCACGCGCTCGACGTCAAGGGCGAATTCAGTGTCCATAGCAATACCTCCTCGCAGCAGAATACCCCCATGATAGCAGGAGGCTGCAACAAAAGCCCCTTACCCGCCAGGTTCTCCGTGCGGTAAGGGCCCTGCCCTTGCCGTCAACCGCGTTTTACCTGACAGATTTGTTCTCGCCGAGCGGCAAGGGCAGAACCCTTGCCCTCCGGACAACCTGCAAAGGGAACTTTTATTACAGCCTCACTACAATCTGTGTAAACAGTGCGAAGAGCAGGACGCGCCTTCCCTAGCCCACCGCCAGCGGCTCCAGGCCCACACTCTTCGCGAACAGCACCATCTCTTCGAACCAGTCACCATACACCAGTGCCGTGTGGTTTCCGGTCCACATGGTGGCCTCGCGGAACGCGCGTCCGTCGGGCACGCTGAAGAACACGCCCTCGCTGCAGTTCTCGTCCCGCTCGCCAATGCCGCCCACCACCGTGCCGCGCGCGATAAGCATCTTCGAGCACGTGGGGTCAAACTTCGCCAGCGTGATGGGCTCGCCGATGTCGCGCTTGAAGTCGTAGCGCACCGTGGCACCCCAGCGGCCATCCATCGCAAACGGGCGAATGTCGTAGGATGCCGGCTCCGCATCATAGCCCTTGAACTGGCGGTTCGGCACCGCGTGGTAAATGGACATGATGGCGTCGGCCTCTTGCTCGGCCAAACGCGGGGTTTCCTCGTCGCACGAATTCGGGCGGAACATGATGCGCGTCTTGATGCGCAGCTCGTCATTGGCATCCAGCTTCACCGGTACGGTGTTGCCCATGTAGGGCGCACTCTGCGACACGGCGGACAGCGCCACCATGGACAGCAGCGCCGATACGTCCTGCTCACAGGCCGAGCACACGCCACACTCGTTGTTGAGCGTGTGGTTCAGGCACAGTGTGGTCTGCTCGTGGTTCAAGCGGCGCGTCGCGCACATGTCGGGGCACGGCGCGGCAAACGCGTTGCAGTCCAGCTTCGCAAGCAGCTTGTTCACCAGGTAGTGCGCACGCATGGAGGGAATAATCTTCTCGCGGTCCATGTCGCACGTCGTGGCGCCCGCCATGAATTCGTCAACCATCGCCTCGATGGTTGCCTGTTCCTCTTCGGTGATGTTATCGGCTTTGCGCCCCGGCAACGTGGGGTTCGAATCGGGCGGCACAATATGCAGCTGATCAAGGAATTCATGCAGGTTGTAATACGTGAACGACGTGCCCAGCTTCCGCGTGACGTCGAAGTGATCAAGGAACGAATCGTAGTTCGTCACCGGGTGCACCGAGTTGTTGCGCACCACCACCATGGCGCGCGTGTTCGCCATGACCTTGCGGGCGCGCAGGGCCACCAGCGTCTTGCGCGCGTCTTCGATGGTGGCCGGGCTATGCATTTCCAGGCCGCGCCCACGGAACGCCGCCGACATGTGCGCGTCGTTGTTCGGCGTGGGCAGAATGATTGAGGGCTTGCCGTACTTCTGCGCGAATGCAATGGCCAAGTCCGCACCAAACACCGTGAAGTTGAACAGGTACAAGTCCACGTCTTCCACGTCGGCCGCCATCTCTTCCAACATGGCGTTCGTCAGCGGAAACGTCTCGTCGCGACGGATGACAATCTGGTCCATGATGTTCACGCCAGGGATGTCGCCGAACTGCTCGTGCAGCATCTTCTCGTCGTTTTTGGCCTTCATCTCAATGACCATCATGTCGTGCTCGCGCGTGAGCTCGTCGCCGCGCCCAAAGCGGCACGGCCCCTCGAACACGTAGTCGTGATACAGCCCAATCTCGATGGGGCGCACGTTCAGCGTAACGTCCCGGTTATTGCGCAGGTGGAACTGTTCTGCAAGTTTCATAGTTCTCCCTCCCGAGACAAGCGCTTAGGCGCGCACCTCGTCCTGATCGGCCACGGCTGCGGCACCCTTTTTGGGCAGGCGCACAAACAGCGAGCACACCGTGCACACGGCCACGATGCCCGCGCTTACCAAAAAGCCCGTGGTGCACGCGCCCGTGGCGTCAAACGTGGCACCCACCATGGTGGCTATGGGGGCAGACACAATCGTGGTCACCAGGATGCCCGTGCTGAGAATCTTGGAGTAGTGACCAGCACCGAAGTAGTTCGCCAGCGCCGTGGGGCCCACCGTGTTGATGGCGCCAAAGAAAAAGCCCAGCAGCAGGTAGTAACCAAACATCATGACCGGCATGCTCGGGCTTGCAAACGCACCCAGCAAAATGGCGATAATCAGCATGAGGCCGCACAGTCCCATGAGGCGAATAGGCTCAAAGCGGTCGGAAATCACACCCACCACCAAGCGGCCCAGCAGCATGGCGAAGCCCATGACCGACACGGCGGTCACAATGAGGTCGGGGTCGAAGCCCAGCTGCGTGAAGTTCATTACGCCCTGCGAGGTGTTCAGGCTAAACGCCGTGTAGCCACCCGCCAGCGTGAGCGCGATAAGCCACATGGCCGGCGTCTTGAGCGCCGTCTTGTACGTGATGTCGTTGGGGTTCTTGTACACCTTCGATTCCTTAGCTTCGGCCACCACAGCCTGGCTGTCCGCCACGCCATCGGGAAGCTGCCCGATGGAAGCCGGCGTGTTCTTCACCAGGAACAGCGCCAACAGCGTGCCAATGAGGGCGGCAGCAATGAGCGCATACCAACCCGCCTGCCACGCGCCGCCAGCCGCGTCAATAACAGCCTTCACAATCTTGGGCGCCAAGATGGAGCCCGCGCCGCCAATAACCATCACAATGGTCATGGCCTTGCCGCGGTTGGCGATAAACCAGCTGCCGGCTACCGTTTGGGTGGACAGCTGCCCCAGCGCCATGGAACCCATGGACATAAGCACGCCGAAGAACAGGAAGTACGACCACGCCTCATGCACGAAAAACGACATGGCCAACGTGCCCACCAGCATGACGCAGCCGCCAGCAATCATGGTGAAGCGGGCGCCCTTCTTCGCGATGAGCTGGCCCAGCAGCGGCGTGGGAATGCCCTGGCACAGAACAAACAGCGTGAAGCCCATGCCGAGCATCGTGGCGTCCATCTGAATTTCGCCCGACTTGAACATCATGGGATTCACAATTTGGGCTGCGGCCAGCACAAACGCGCTCGAACAGAAATAGATGATGCCCAGCACAACGGCGAGCTTCCATCCGTAGAACGATTTCTTTTGCTCCATAGTTGGTTCCTCCTCCAGGTTTCAGAAATACCCGCGCGGCGCCCCGTGCCCCGCGCGGACGACGATGGTCGTCTGCGCCCCCTTTCGATCGATGCCCGCAGAATGCGTCTGCAACGGGCGTGCGCGACAAGCAGCCAGCCGATCGCGCCTCCCCCGTCTCTCGCAGATTCGCGATGGCCGCATCGTCGCGCGGAGCGGGCGTCCAATGCATCGACTTCACATGTTGAAACGCCGGCGCGCTTCATACGCAAAGGTTGAAACCGCCGGTGAGCGGCCCTCTCCGCTTGCCAAGTTGATGCCGCCGGACGTGCGAGGGGCTACCATGGTGAACGCGAGGGCGCGCGGGGGATGCGGGCGCTGGTGCCCGGGGCGAAGTGCGCACCGGCGGGCGGCGAGTGGAGAAAGAGGTCACATGAGCAGGACGGATTACCTTAAGCAGGCGAAAGCGCGCTCCGATGCGGAATTGGAAGCGCTCGCGAACGCAACGTCGTATGACGAGGTGTATGCGCGCCTGAAAACTTTCATCACCTGCCGCTATCTCATCGACGACGGGTTTTGGAGTGATGACGTGAACGAACTTGCCGAACACAGCATTGCGCTGCGCCTTTCGTCGCTTGAAAGCGGCGATAGCCTGGGAGATTTGTCGATGAATTGCGCGGGCGCTTCATCGGTGGAAACGAAGTACGCGCTTTTGCTCATCACGCTGCGAAAAAGCCTGAACCTTACCATTGAGCCCGTTCAGGCGGCCACGCTTGACACGGTGCCGCTGCTGGCAACCGAGATTGCCCGACAGCTTGCGCAGCGCAGGAGCGCTTGCTAGAATGGCGCCAGCCAGCCGATCGTCATACCTCCCCCACCGCCGCGTGCGGCGTTTGACGCATGCCCGAACCAAGGAGGATACCATGACGAAGTTTTGCACGGTCGATACCGAAGAAGCCGCCGATCTTAAGGCCTGCCAAGTTTATCAGTACTTCGACGCCGATCTCATTGTGTACAAGACGCCTACCCCCGAGGAAGCCACAGGCGAAGGCTTGTGGTTTGAGGATCCCGCGGCCGACGATGCCGTGAAGATTTTCTGGCTGAAGAACGACAACCACGCCGACATCCGCATCTTCTTCGCGAACGCCGCCTTCGAGGCTGGTTGGAAGCCCGACAACGAAGTGCACGCGAAATACGACGGCGTGCTGTAACAGGTCACTTTACCTGGGGCTGAATCTAGCCCGCCCACCTGCCAGGTTGACCGTAGGGCAAGGGCTCTGCCCTTGCCGCCACCTACGTTTAACCTGGCAGGTTTGTTTTTGCTGGCACAAAAGTGTGACGCGCTTCGCGCTGGCTAGTACGCCACGAGTTTTCCCGCATTCCTAACCTTACGACGTGGGCTGACTGGCTTGAAGGCGGAGTCTTGCAAGAGTCATAACCTAGCCGTCATCCTCATCTACGATGTTCATGAGGTGCTGCTGGGAGTTGATGCCCAGCTTTCGGTAGATGTGGTAGATGTGCGACTTCACGGTGGCGGGGCTCACCACCAGCTGCTCGGCGATGTATTCCGCATTGCGGCCCTTCGCCAGCAGGAAGAACACTTCCTCTTCGCGCGGCGTGAGGCCATACCGTTCGGCGGCGTGGTCGCAGCGCTGCTTGAAGGACGGCGGCCGCACCGCCTGACCCTCCCCCGCCGGCTCGTCTTCCGAGGCCACCAGCTGCTCCACCACCGCAGGCGTCAACAGCGCATTGAGGCGCTTTTTTGTGGCCGATTCGTTCCCGCCATACACGGAGAACACCACCACTACCACCAGCGCAAACACAATCATGGCCAGGTGATACGTCCAGCCTTCCAAATGCAGCGTGAAAATGAACACGTACGCAATGATGGATCCTAGCAAAAAGCCCACCCAGTTAGGAGCCTCGCGCAACGCAAAGCGGTCGACCGGATGCAGCCGGAACTCGTAGTTGTCGATGCTGGTTGAGTACCACGCAATGATGGACGAGTGCGCCAGCGCCGTGATAACCAAGCAGCCACACACAATGCGCCCCGCGCCGTCGAACAGCGGAAACAGCAACAGCCCCGCCAGCAGAAGCGGCAACGAGATGCGTTGCACCACCCCGGTGTCAACGTCAACCTTCGGCCCCAAGTAGCCCCACAAAAGCGCGAACCCGCCGCCCACAAGGCCACTCGCCCCGCCCAGAAGCGCCGCTACCGGCCCCATGGAACACAGCGCAATGGCCATGAACCCATACACCGCGCCATGGCACGCCACCGACAGCGATGCCGGCAACGTGAGAACCGACGTCCGGTTAAACTCATGAACAGGCAAAATGCGCTCCTGCGGAATGCGTGTGGTGAGAAACGCCACCATCCCCACCGACGCCAGCATGAGAAGCCCAATTTCCGTGAGGTTCATCCACAAAGAATCCGAGGCATTCGCAAACACGTACATGAGCGTGCCCAAAGCCGATGCCAACCCAATGGACACAGCCGTGCGCCGCGTGGGAATGAGGCTGAAAAACACGCACCAGTACGTCATGATGCAGCCCTGCGCAAACCCAAAGAGCCCCCACGCGACCATCGACACAAAAAGCGGTATGCCGTCAAACGCAAGGTTGGCCGCCGTGTTCGCCACTGCCACCAACGCAAGCAGCGAACCCAGCGTGAGGAAGCGGTTGCGATGCTCGAACACCCAGTCGGCCTTCCACGCGCAAAAGCCAAACGCGGCGGCCAGCGTGAGCACCGACACAATGCGCAACAGCACCGCCTCGCGGATGTCGCAGAAGCTTAAGAGCGTGAGCGCCGGACTGAACACCGCCGAGAGTTCCCAGCCAATAAGGCAGGCGAACCCGAAGCTGGCAAGCACATACGTCATGACTAAGTCGTCTGGTGTGTGCGTGCGTTCTGGCGAAGAAACCGCAGATGAGACGCCCATAAACCCCCCACTTCAACATTTGGGTATGACATCGAAAACCCGAAAAACCCTTTTTCAACCTTAGCAGTTGTAGATTATTTTTGCCAGACGAAAAATACTGGGCCCCACGAGTTCGGCCCCGCACGGCGGGCCACACACCACGACGAGAAGGGGGCGCGGTATCGCGATGGAAGATCGAGGATACACATTCGTCGAGCACGAAAAACCACTGCGCTATGAGGAAGACGGCCACACCGTCACGCGCGGAAGCGCATGGACGGGCCCGGGATGTCACCTTGGCTGCGGCGTGTTGCTGCACACCGACGAACATGGCAAGCTGGTGAAGGTTGAAGGCGACCGCGAGAACCCGTTCAACCACGGCAGGTTGTGCCCGCGGTGTTTGGCACTGCCGGAAGTGGTGAACCACGAAGATCGTCTGACACACCCGCTGAAGCGCGCCCGCGCCGACCGCGGCAAGGACGCGTGGGAGCGCATTTCGTGGGACGAGGCGTATGAGCTTATCGCCGACACGTTCCTTGCGCTGCGCGACGAGTACGGTCCGGAGTGCGTCACGTTTTGGCAGGGCACCGGGCGTGACATCGCACCGTGGATCACGCGCCTTGCGTGGTCGTTCGGCAGCCCGAACTACACGGTGGCCCTCTCGGGCACGGCGTGCTACGCGCCGCGCATTGCCGGCTGCCGCGTGTCGAGCGGGTCGTTTTGGCTGGGCGACTACTCCCAGCAGTTCGCCGACCGCTACGACAACCCCCAGTGGCGCGTCCCCGGCATGATTCTCATCTGGGGAAACAACCCGGTGGTGTCCAATTCCGACGGCCTATATGGCCACTGGGTCACCGACTGCATGAAGCGCGGCAGCAAGATTATTGTGGTTGACCCGAAGCGTACGTGGCTTGCCAGCAAGTCCGAGGTATTCCTCCAGCTGCGCCCCGGCACCGACGCGGCGCTGGCTATGGGCATGCTGAACGTCATGATTACCGAGGGCATTTACGACCAGGACTTCGTGTCGCGCTGGTGCTACGGCTTCGATGAGCTGGCCGAACGCGTGAGCACGTTCACACCCGAGCGCGTGGAGGAAATCACCTGGGTGCCCGCGGACAAGGTGCGCGAAGCCGCCCGTGCGTTCGCCGCCGCCGATAGCGCCATCGTGCAGTGGGGCGTGGCCGTGGACATGACGAAGGAAACGCTGCCCGCCGGTCAGGCCATCAGCGCGCTCTTCGAGATCACCGGCAACGTGGACAACCCGGGCGGCATGATTGCCCCGCCCTCCATCCTCTACTACGCCGCCGGCTGGGGCCGCGAGCTAATCCCCGAGGAATTCCGCCAGGAAAAGAAGATCGGTAATGACGTATATCCCCTGTTCAAAGCAGCCATGGGACCCGCGTCTACCGACGAGACCATCAACACGCTGGAAACGGGCAAGCCCTACAAACTGCGCGCTGGCTGGTTGCAGACCACGAACCCGCTCGCCTGCACGGGCCCCGACCCGAAGCGCACGCTGGCGGCGCTCAACACGCTGGAGTTCATCGTGGTGGTGGACTTGTTCATGACCCCCACCGCCATGGCGCTGGCCGACGTGGTACTGCCGGCCTGCACCTTCCCCGAGCGCGACGGCATTCGCGTGGGCGATGGCGTGCAGCGCGGCGAGTCCATCAACAAGGTAACCACCATAGGCGAATGCAAGTCCGACATGGAAATTAACCTTGAACTGGGTAAACGCTTCAACGCCGACGCCTGGCCATGGGAGAGCGTCGAAGACATGTTCACGTTCATCCTGAAAGACACAGGCATGACGTTCCCCGAACTGCAGGAACATGCGCCGGCTTATCTGCCTTTCACGTACAAAAAGTACGAGAAAGGCCTCATGCGCGCAGACGGCCAGCCCGGTTTCGAAACCGGCACGGGACGCATCGAGTTGTGGTCAACGCTGTACAGCATGGTGGGGCTCGACCCGCTCCCCTACTTCGAGGAACCCGTTCCCGGCCCCGTGAGCACGCCTGATGCCTACGAAACCTACCCGCTTGTGCTGACCACAGGCGCGCGCCAGGTGGGCCTCTTCCACTCCGAGCATCGCCAGGTGCCGCACCTGCGTGCCCTGCACCCCGACCCCATCATTGAGATGCACCCCACCACGGCCGCGCGCTTCGGCCTTGAAGAGGGCGATTGGGCCTGGGTGGAAAACGAGCGCGGCCGCGCTAAGCGACGCGTGCGCACCACCAACGCGCTGGACCCCCGCGTGTGCTCAACCGATCACGCCTGGTGGCGCCCGGAAGCGCCCGCCGCGCTGGAGGACGGCCTATTCGACCTCTGGAACATGAACATCAACCAGCTGATTACCTGGACGCCCGGCAAAAGCGGGCTTGGCAGCAACTACAAGACGCTGCTCTGCCGCGTGTACAAGGTTGAAGAGGGGGAAGAGCAATGACGCAGTACGGAATACTCGTCGACTACGAATGGTGCTCGGGCTGCCGGGCGTGTGAGGTGGCCTGCCAGATGGAACACAACCTGCCGCCCGAGCGCTTCGGCGTGGTAGTAACGCCCGTGGGCCCCTGGCAGATTGAGGGCGAGCGCTGGCAGCACGCCTTCGTGCCCACGTTCACCGATGAATGCACCCTGTGCGCACGCCGCACCAGCGCGGGGAAACTCCCGTCATGCGTGCACCACTGCCAAGCCGCCGTCCTCACGTACGGCCCTGTGGATGAACTTGCGACGCGGCTTGCCGAAAAGCCTCGTCAGCTGCTGGTTTGCCCCTGTTAGATGCCTTCGTCGGGCGCGGGGAAGCGCCCGACGTGCGCATAACCGTCTCCACCCAACCATGCGGGTCGCACCCGCAGAAAGGACCAAGCCATGTGCTTCAGACCGCCCACCATTGATAACGGACCCGTCAAGTGCCCGCAGTGCGGCGCGGAGGTTGACCCTTCGCTCGACCAGTGCCCGAACTGTGGCGCCAAGGCCGCGCCCGCTCCTGGCATTCCCACCCCTCCGGGCGCGCCCACGCCGCCGCCCGTTCCCGGTGTCCCCGGCGCGCCCAAGGTGCCAAGCGTTCCCAAGCCGCCTGCGCCCACCGCATAAGTGCTGGTTGGCGCACCTGCCTTGCACAACACAGAGCACGTCACATCTCAGAGAGGAGATAGCATGGGGAACAACGTGAAGGGCACGCCTATTGTGAAGGGCCTCGGCTTCAACAGCTTTGGCATCGGCACGAATGCGTGTACCGTCGATATTGACGAGGAAAACGACAAGATCCTGCGTATCCGCCCGTTCCACTTCGACGAGCACTACACACCGGAAGACCTGAACGCCTGGAAGATTGAGGCGCGCGGCAAGACGTTTGAGCCGGGCTTCAAGACGCTCATCTCGCCGCTGTCGCTGTGCTACAAGAAGCGCGTGTACTCGAAGAACCGCATTCCCTACCCGCTCAAGCGCGTGGACTGGGACCCCAAGGGCGAGCGCAACCCGCAGAACCGCGGCACCAGCAGCTACGTGCGCATCAGCTGGGACGAGGCGGCGCAACTGGTGGCCGACGAGATCAAGCGCGTGCACGAGCAGTACGGCCCCGAGTCGGTGCTCTGCGAGTACGACGGCCACGGCGAGACCAAAATTGTGCACGCCTCCCACGGCTGCATGGTGAAGATGCTGGAGCTGTGCGGCGGCTTCACGTCACAGGCGCGCAACCCTGACAGCTGGGAAGGCTGGTACTGGGGCGCGAAGCACGTGTGGGGCATGGACCCACTCGGCCAGCAGAGCCTGCAGAACAACATCATCAAAGACATCTCCGAAAACGGCGACGCGGTGCTGTTCTGGGGCTGCGACGTGGAAACCACCCCGCTTGGCTGGGGCGGCTACATGGCAAGTCGTCTGTGCTATTGGTTCACCGATTTGGGCGTGAAGCAGATTCACATCTCGCCCGACGTGAACTACACCAACGCCGTGCACGCCGACAAGTGGATCCCCGTGCTGCCGAACACCGATGCGGCGCTCCAGCTGGCAATCGCCTACACGTGGATCAAAGAAGGCACGTATGACCAGGCCTATCTTGACACGCACAGCGTGGGCTTCGACAACTTCAAGTACTATGTCATGGGTGGCGAAGACGGCGTGCCGAAAACCCCGAAGTGGGCCGAGAAGATTTGCGGCGTGCCTTCCTACACCATCAAGGCACTCGCGCGCTACTGGGCCACGCACGCCGTGTCCATCGGCCACTGCAACGGCGGCAGCTACATCCGCTCCACGTTCTCCCACGAGCCGGCGCGCCTCGAAGTGGCACTGCTGGGCATGCAGGCAGTGGGCAAGCCGGGCGCGAACCAGTTCAAGTTCATCGAGTGGACGCTGTTCGGCATGCCTACGGTCACGCCGCTGCCGCCTTCCACGAAAATCCCGAACCTGGGTGCGGCCTACCGCGGCTGGGTGCATGGCTCGCAGCCCAGCTTCATCCCCAAGACCATGATTCCCGAGGCCATCATGAACCCGCCGGTGCAGTGGTACGGCCACGTGTCCGCCGGCCTGCCGCGCGAGGACCAGTTCACCGGCCCGTTCCAGTTCCCGCTGGAGGGCAAGGAGCGTATCCACATGGTGTGGTCCGATACGCCCTGCTGGGAGACGTGCTGGAACGGCGGCTTCCACATGCAGGACGCACTGCGCCACGAATCCATTGAGTGTGTGGTTGTGCAACACCCCTGGATGGAAAACGAGTGCCTGCTGGCCGACATCATTTTGCCGTCGAACACCAAGTTTGAAACCGAGGACATTGGCACCGACTCCGACTCCGGCCAGTGGAACGTCGTGTTCTACGAGCGCCAGGCTATCCAGCCCATCGGCGAGTCGAAGTCCGACAAGGAAGTGGTGGCCGAGGTTGCCAAGAAGCTGGAGCAGTTCGGCGGCCCCTACGAGGATTTGTTGAACCGCTACCTGGGCGGCAAGACCGACGAAGAGTGGATTGAGTTTGGCTTCGAAACCTGCGGCGTACCCGATGACCTCACGTTCGAGGAATTCAAAGAGAAGCAGTACTACCCCTTCCCCACGCGCGAGGACTGGAAGGAACTGCCCGTCGGCCTGAGCCAGTTCTACGAGGACCCGGAGGGCCATCCGCTGAAGACCCCGTCTGGCAAGCTGGAGTACTACTCCACCACGCTGGCCCAGAACTTCCCGGACGATGAAGAGCGCGGCCCCATCCCCCGCTGGGTGGCCACAAGCCCCTCGCACCAGGAACGCCAGGCCACCGAGCGCGGCCGCAACTTCCCGTTCTTGCTGGTGTCGAACCACCCGCATTTCCGCGTGCACGCGCAGCACGACGACGTCACCTGGTTCCGTGAGATGGAGGAATGCAAGGTGACCGGCCCCGATGGCTACAAGTACGAGCCGCTGTGGATTCACCCCATCGACGCTGGCAAGCTGGGCCTGAAGACGGGCGACGTGGCGAAGATCTACAACGAGCGCGGTGCGGTGCTGGGCGGCGTGCGCGTGACCGAGCGCATCATGCCGGGTGCGGTGTACCAGGACCATGGCTCGCGCTGCGACACCATCAAGCTGGGCGAGCACGGCCTTGACCGCGGCGGCGCGAACAACCTCATTGCGCCCACGGCCACCACGTCCAAGAACACGGTCGGCGAAGTGACGAGCGGCTTTTTGGTGAACGTGGAAAAGGTTGACGTGTTCCAGCTGGCCGAAGAGTACCCTGAGGCGTTCAACCGCGCCTATGAGCCCGCGTGCGGCCTGGTTGCGACCGCCCGCATCGTGGAAGGAGCGTAAAGCTATGGGCAAGGCATTCATCATTGACGTGACGAAATGCAGCGGCTGCCGCAACTGCCAAATCGCCTGCAAGGACGAGCACGTCGACAACGACTGGAGCCCCTGGGCCAAGCCGCAGCCTGACACGGGCCAGTTCTGGACCCGCGTGGACGAGCAGGTGCGCGGCCAGGTGCCGAAGGTGCGCATCAGCTACACCGTGCATATGTGCCAGCACTGCGAGAACGCGCCCTGCATGGCCGCGGCACCGGAAGCGGTGTATCGCCGCGACGACGGCCTGGTCATCGTGGATCCGGAGAAAGCCGCCGACAAGCGCGAGCTGGTGGAGGCATGCCCCTATGGCGCCATCTTCTGGAACGAAGAGCTGGCTATTCCCCAGAAGTGCACGGGTTGCGCGCACTTGGTGGACGCCGGCGAGGTGCCGCACTGCGTGGACGTGTGCCCTCACGGCGCGCTGCGCTTCGGCGAAGAGGAAGAGTTCGCTGAGGAAATTGCTGTCGCTGAGGCGCTTCTGCCCGAGCGCGCCGCAACCGACAAGCCGCACGTGTACTACCTCAACCTGCCCAAGCGCTTCCTGGCCGGCATGGTGGTAGACCTTGAGGCCGACGAGGTGATTATCGGCGCGAAGGTGACGGCCGAGAACCTGGATTCGGGCGAGGTGCTGGCAAGCGAGACCGACGAGTTCGGCGACTTCTGGTTCCACCAGGTAGCAGCCGCAAACTGGCGCGTGTACGTGGAAGCCGAAGGCTACCTCACCCGCATGCTGGAAGCGTCGACGGTCGACGAGGACCGCAACATGGGCCCGATTGAACTGTTCGCTGCTGAGTAGGCCTAGCAACCCGACCCCCAGCCGTAATGGCCGGGGGTCGGGAGAAGGCATCGGGGAAAGCGCAAGGGGAACGTGCCTTCCCCGATGCCTCAAACCACGCGCCGCGGACGCGCGACGCACCAAGGGGGCGACCGTCCGGCGCTTCGGCACTCGGCGATCGCATGGTTAGGAGGAAACTATGGAAAGTACCAATGTACCTCTGAGCAAGCGCCTTATCGGTATAGGACTGGCCGCTGTGTGCATCATCGGCTCGATGTTTATTCCCGGTACGGAAGCGCTCGGCCACCAGGGCATTATGACCCTGGGTTTGTTACTTGCTCTCGTATCGCTTTGGGTTACCTCGGCTCTGCCGCTGGGCGTTACAGCCCTGTTCGTGGTGGTCATGTGCCCGGTTCTTGGCATCGTGGGTGGCCTGGGCGAGGCCATCGGAGGCTTTGCCAGCCCCGCACTGTTTTTCATCATCTCGGTGTTCTCACTGCCCGTTATCATGCTGAAGACGAACTGGGGCGTGCGCCTCATCAGCACCATCATCAAATGGACTGGCACCAACTCGCGCAAGCTCGTACTGGGCTTCATGATTGCCACCACGCTCGTGTCCACCGTTATGTCCGACGTGCCCTGCACCGTATTGTTCCTGGGCTTCGCGCTCACCATCCTGAAGGCCACGGATGCCAAGCCGCTCGAGTCCAACCTGGGGCGCTGCCTCATGATTGGCATTCCCATCGCGGCTGTTACGGGCGGCATGGCCACTCCGGCCGGCAGCTCGTTCAACGTTGTGGCCATGAACATTCTGCAGCAGGCCACCGGCACTTCTATCTCGTTTTTGAACTGGGTGTGCGTGGCGCTGCCCGTTGTGATTGTCATGACGCCGATCACCTGGTTCTTCATCACCCAGATCCTCAAGCCCGAGCCTATCGCCGACAGCGCCTTGCAGGGCATCCGCGACCAAGCTGCCGCCGCCAAGAAGGTTGAGCCGCACGAGGTGAAGACGCTTGTAATCATTGTGGGCCTGTTGGCTCTGTGGATCATCGGCAACTGGGTGCCGGTGCTCAACGCCACCGTGGTAGCTCTCATCGGCCTTACCCTTATGTTCGTTCCCGGTATGCAGCTGCTCACCTGGAAAGAGTTCCAAAACTCCGTGCCGTGGGGCATCGTGCTCATGTGCGGCACCATCATGTCCATGGGCAGCGTAGTTGAGAAGACAGGCGGCGCGAAGTTCTTGGCCGACCTCATCGCAGGGAGCGGTGTCATGGACCTGGGGTTCTTCGCCGCGTTCGCGCTGCTGCTTGCGCTTATCTATCTCATTCACACGGTGTGCCCGATTGGCGTGGCTATCCTTGGCATCTTCTTGCCCATCATGATCACGCTGTGCGCCGGGTTCGGCGTATCCCCCGCCGTGCCCACGATTGCGCTCGCTGTGGTGGTGGCCGGCAACTACCTCATGCCCGTGAACCCCACCGTCATGCTGACGTACGGAGAGGGATACTACACATTTGGCGACATGTTCAAGACGGGCATCGTGCCCGCTATTGCCCTCATACTCATCATGGCAGCCTGGATGCCGTTCATCGTAGGAGCCATAGGTATTTAGCTGCGAAGTAAGTGCAGTTCAAGAAAGCCGTCACCCGAAAGGCCCGCCCCCGCGGGCCTTTCTTTTTGTCAGGGAATGGGGTGACGCGCTTACGCGGCAGTCAACAAGAGCAACAGCATTTGAAGCCCCAAGCCCCCCTTGTCATCCTGAGCACTGATAATAGTTATTGGGTTGAGGGGTTGAAGAAGATGTGCTGCAATCCTATGCGAAGG